>JAOPZQ010000214.1 GCA_025964075.1 Solirubrobacterales bacterium
TGAACGACAGCAGCGTGATCGGCAGGAAGCGCAGGCCGGCCTGCAGCGGGCTGTAGCCGAGCACGTCCTGGATGTAGAGCGTGAGGTAGAGGAACATCGCGAACATCGACGCCGATATGCAGAACGCGACGATGCTCGCGCCGGCGAAGGCGCGCCGGCGAAACAGCGTCAGGTCGAGCATCGGCCGCCGCTGGCGGCGCTCGACGATCACGAACAGCACGAGCAGCACGGCCGAGCCGATCAGGTAGGAGAGGATCTCCGTGGAGCCCCAGCCCTTTTCGTTGCCCTTGATCAGCGCGAACACGAGCAGGAACAGCGACGCCGAGAAGGTCACGAAGCCCATCCAGTCCACGCCACGGGCATCCGGGTCGCGGGACTCCTCGACCTGCTTCAGCGTGAGGTAGACCGCGCCCACGCCGATCGGCACGTTGATGAAGAAGATCCACTCCCAGCCGAACGCGTCGGTGAGCGCCCCGCCGACGAGCGGGCCGATCGCGGCGGCGGCGCCGATCGTCGCCCCGAAGAGCCCGAACGCGGTTCCCCGCTCGCGTCCCGTGAACGCCTGGGCGATCAGCGCGAGCGACGTGGCGAACATCATCGCGCCGCCGATGCCCTGCGCGCCGCGGACGAAGTCGAGCATGACGGCGCTCCCCGACAGCCCGCAGAGCAGCGACGCCACGGTGAACAGCCCAAGGCCGAGCGTGAACACCAGGCGGCGGCCGAACAGGTCGGCGAGCGACCCGGCGGTGAGCAGGAGCACCGCCAGCGTCAGCGCGTAGGCGTTGATCACCCATTGGAGCTGGGCGAAGGACGCGTGGAGCGAGGACTGGATCCTCGGCAGCGCCGTGTTCACCACGGTGATGTCGAGGAGCAGCATGAAGATCGCCACGCAGATGGCGAGCAGCGTCCACCACTTCCGCTCCACGGCGGGCCAGGCTAGCAGCGGTATTTCATTCGTCCCGGTGCATCCGCAGCGCGTTGATCGTCGCCCCGCCGAGCAGGATGATCGCCAGCGCGTAGAACCACGCGAGCACGATGACGACGAACACGAACGTCGTGCCGAACCGCGCGATCGTCGAGATGTTCGACAGGTACAGGGGGAACGCGTAGTCGATCACGGCGATCGCGAGCGTCGCCGCCGCCGCGCCGGGCCAGACCGCGGACCACGGCACGTTGAAGTTCGGGACGCGCCAGTAGATCAGGCAGAGCGTCCCGAACAGCACGGCGAACGTGATGGTCAGCGAGGCCGCGAGCACGATGCCCCTGACGTGGTTCAGCCCGAACGGCAGGCCGCCCGCGCCGGAGACGAGGATCGACTGCACGGTCGGCGCGGCCACCGTCGTGGCCATGAACACGAGGACGACGGCGAGCATCCCCAGCGCGAAGCGCTTCTGCTCGAGCCATGTGCGGCAGCGCGCGTGGTAGATCCGGCAGAAGGCGGTGTCGAGCGATCCCCAGAACGAGGCGCCGAACCAGATGCTCAGGAGGATCGCACCGATGCCGAGGTTGGTGGAGGCGTGCCGGAGCTGGTCGAGCAGGTGGCGCAGCGTCGTCGCGGCCGAGCCGGGGAACAGGCGCTGCAGGTCCTCGAGCACCGAGTCTTCGAGCTCTGGCGAGCTCAGCAGCTCGCCGCCGATGAAGAGCGCCAGCAGCGCCAGCGGGAAGATCGAGAGCAGCAGGTTGTAGGCGACCATCGCCGACTGCCCCGTGATGTTCTCCGCATACGCGGCGCGCCAGAATCGCGCCACCGCGCGGCGCGCCCGCTGCATCAGAAGGGCAAGCGCCGCTGCTCGTAGCCCGACCCCGCGCGCACGCGGACGGTCACGGCGCCGTGGCCGGAGGGCAGCCGCACGCTGTAGCTGGCGCAGGCCGTCAGGCGCCGCGGACCGATCTGCCGGTGGCCCACCCGGATCCGCGCCGACGCGGAGTGCGCCGCGGTCAGCTCGAGGCGGTGCGCGCGCACCTGGGCGCCGGCGATCAGGGTGCCCCGGCCGAAGCGTCCGCCCGGCGCGGTCGGGAGCGGCAGGTTGAAGCACCGCGGGCCGTCGAAGACGTCGGCCCCGAACGGCTTCAGGCCGGCCTGCGCCGCGTAGCCCAGGTGGCCGAGCCCGAAGAGGTCCTCGATCGAGCGCAGCAGCGAGAAGTGGTTGTAGGGGGTGTCGTTCACGGTTCCCGGCTTGATGTAGGGCGAGAGGAGGACGGCGCCGACCTTGCCGCCGCCCCGGCCGAAGCTGAGCCCGCCGTTGTTCGGCGTGTTCAGGAACTGCGGCTCGTTGCAGCACGCCGCCGCGCCGTGCTCGCTCTCGTCGAACGTGACGACGATCAGCCCGCCGCTCTTGTACGCCCGCGAGGCGGTGATCGTCGGCACGAGCTTGCGCAGCTCGGCGTCGGCGCTCTTCAGCCCGCCGGGCTCGCCGGTCTTGCACGGCGCGTCGTGGCCGTCGTGGCACAGGTTCGGCACGATCAGCGAGTAGCTCGGCGCGGTGCCGGCGGCAAGGTCGGGGGCCAGCTGCGTGAGCGGCACGTCGTCGCGGGCGCAGGCGCCCGAGTCGAGCAGCGAGTGGAAGTAGACGAACGGGTTGTGGCGGGCGGCGTACCCGTCGTTCGCCCGCGCGCTCTGCGTCGGGTCGGTGTGGCCGGGGACCGGATGCCGGCAGGTGCTCGGCGTGCCCTTCTCCAGGTCCTCGACGTAGGAGCGCGCCGTCAGCCCCTTGGCGTCGAGCTGGTCGGCCACGGTCTTCACCCACGACGGGTAGATGCAGCCGAGCCCCATCGCCTGACCGTCGGGCCCCCGCGTGCCCGGGACGACGTCGGAGTAGACCTGGCAGTCCGCCTGCCCGAGCACGTTCGCGCCTTGGCCGCTCACCATCGCGATGTAGTTGGGGTAGCTCAGGTGCGCGACCCCGTGGTAGGAAGGCAGGTACTGCCCCTGTGCCGTCAGCGTCCGGGCGAGGTAGGGGGCAGCGCTGCCGGGGCCGAAGGTCGCCGCCTGGTCCTGGTTCTCCAGCACGATCACGAACACGTGCTGGACCGGCGGCAGGTCGGCGCGAGCCGGCGTCGCGGTGGCAGCGACGATCGCGAGGAGCGCGAGCAGGAGGCGCATCGGCCGGAAGCTTGTCACGCGAAGCGTCCGGTCGGCGCGGTCGGGTTAACGGGAAGCGTGGTGGCCGCCGATACACAGGCCACTTACGACCAGGAGGGTCAACAATGCGCCGCACCCTTGGCGCCACTGCCGTGCTCGCACTCCTGATCGTCGCCCCGGCCGGGATGGCCCACGCGGCGACGCTCAAAGGCCAAGTCGTCGGGTCCCCGTATCCCGCGGGCGGCAACACGGCCGTCCCCGTGCTCCTTTCCCGCGCGTCCGCTGCGCACGCGCACCTCGCCTCGCCCGTGGCGCTCGCCGTGGTGCCACGCACTCGTACCCTGCCCGCGCCCGGAGGCGCGGTCCTCCCCGGCAACCTGCGCGTCGGCGACTCGTTCTCCGGCGTGGCGAACGTCTCGCGCTCGGCCCGCCGGTCCTTCTACCCGCGCCTGTCGCTGCGCTCGACCCGCGTGACGAAGCGCTCGACGGTGCTCTCGACCGCCGAGCTGCAGGCGCTGGTCACCAAGATCCAGGCGGACGTCGACAAGATCACCAAGTCGCTGAACTCGCTCACCGGCTACACGGTGTCCCAGCTCCAGGGCCTCCACGGCGACGTCGCGACCCTGCGCGCCGACCTCGACTCTCTGAAGGCCGACATCGCCGGCCTCAAGACGCAGGTCGCGGGGCTGCTGGCGCAGCTCACCGCGACCGCGGCGACGCTGCAGGCGAAGATCGACGCGCTCACCGGGCAGGTCGGCGACCTCGCCGCGCAGCTCACCGGGGCGCTCGCGCAGATCACCTCGCTGAGCTCGTCGGTCACGAGCGTCCTCACCCGGCTGACGACGGCCGAGGGCGCGATCACCTCGCTGACGAGCTCGCTGAGCTCGCTGACCACGTCGGTGGCGGGGCTGAGCTCCGACCTGACGGCGGTGCAGTCGCTGCTCACCGGGCTCCTCCCGGGTCAGCTGACCGGGGCGCTCGGCGACATCGCCAACCTC
>JAOPZQ010000249.1 GCA_025964075.1 Solirubrobacterales bacterium
ACGGGCCCGGCTGGGACTACTCGACCGGCCTCGGCTCGCCGGACGTGTACGGGCTCGCCCGCGACCTTACGGCGCTGCTCGGTAAGTGAAGTTACCGCCCTATTGCGAGTGATTCGCAACAGCGGTAGCTTCGCGATATGGAGAGGGGTCAGTGGCGCACCGTCGCCGCGATGGCAGCCGTCGTCATCGGTCTCCACGTGGTCGGGTTCTTCCTGCTCGTCGTCCTCGTCGCCCCGCATCACTACCGGCTGGGCGCGTCCGGCGCGTTCACCGTCGGCGTCGGGATCACCGCCTACACGCTGGGCATGCGCCACGCCTTCGACGCGGACCACATCTCCGCGATCGACAACACGACCCGCAAGCTGATGGCGGAGGGGAAGCGGCCGGTGAGCGTCGGCTTCTTCTTCTCGCTCGGCCACTCGACGATCGTGTTCGCGCTCGCGTTGCTGTTCTCGCTCGGCGTCAAGGCGCTGAGCGGCCCGGTCACGCACGACGGCTCGACGCTCCACAGCGTGACCGGCGTCGTCGGCACCGGGGTCTCGGGCACGTTCCTCTACGTGATCGCGCTGCTCAACGTCCTCATCCTCGTCGGCATCCTGCGCGTGTTCCGCGACATGCGCCACGGCCGCTACGACGAGGCCGAGCTCGAGGAGCACCTGAACTCGCGGGGGCTGATGAACCGGTTCTACCGCCGCTTCACCCGGGCGGTGACGAAGCCATGGCAGATGTACCCGATCGGGATGCTCTTCGGGATCGGCTTCGACACGGCGAGCGAGGTGGCGCTGCTCTTCCTCGCCGCCGGCGCGGCGGGCGCCGGGCTGCCGTTCTACGCGATCCTCGCGCTGCCGATCCTCTTCGCCGCCGGGATGTCGCTCCTCGACACGATCGACGGCTCGTTCATGAACTTCGCGTACGGCTGGGCCTTCTCGAAGCCCGTGCGCAAGGTCTATTACAACCTCATGATCACGGGCCTGTCCGTGGCCGTGGCCCTCATCGTGGGGACGGTCGAGCTGCTCGGGCTGGCCGCCGAGAAGCTGCGCCTCACCGGCGGGTTCTGGGACTGGGTGTCGAACATCGATCTCAATACGCTTGGGTACGTGATCGTGGGGATCTTCGTGGCGACGTGGGCGACGTCGATGGCGATCTGGCGCTTCGCCCACATCGAGGAGCGCTGGAGCGCGCACCTCCAGGAGAGCGAGGCGGGGTAGGGCGGTGCTCGCGTCCTACGCGCCGTCGGTCCGGTTCGAGACGCTCGACGACGCGCTCGCCGCGCTCCGCGAGCGCGGCCTGCGCATCTCGACGCCGCGCCGGCTCGTGCTCGAGGCCCTGTTCGAGGCCGAGGGCCCGGTGTCCGCCGAGCACCTCGCCCGGCGCCTGGAGCTCGACGTCGCCTCGGTCTACCGCAACCTGGAGACGCTCGAGCGCAGTGGGCTGGCCGCGCATCTCCACCTCGGCCACGGGCCCTCGCTCCACGTGCTCGTCGGCCGGGGGGAGCGGGAGTACCTGTACTGCGAGGGCTGCGGCGCGGTCGAGACGCTCGTGCCGGACGCGCTCGACCGCGTGCGGGCCGAGGTCAGGCGCGGCTTCGGCTACGAGGCGCGGTTCACGCACTTCCCGATCGTCGGACTGTGCCCGAAGTGCGCTGCGAGCCCGCCGGGTCGCCGCTGACGGCGGGCCGCCGGACCGGCTCGTATCGTGGAGCCGATGAGCCGCTGCGTCGCCCACCTCGACATGGACGCGTTCTACGTGTCCGTCGAGCTGCAGCGCCACCCGGAGCTCCGGGGGCTGCCGGTCGTGGTGTCCGGAAGCGGGCCGCGCGCGGTGGTGACGACGGCGAGCTACGAGGCCCGGCGCTACGGCGTGCAGTCCGCCACGCCGGCCTCGCGCGCGCGCCGCCTGTGCCCGGACGCCGTCTTCGTCGCGCCCGACTTCGCCGCCTACCGGGAGACCTCGGCGCGGGTGATGGCGATCGTCCGCGATCACGCCGAGCGGGTCGAGGTCGTCGGCCTCGACGAGGCGTACGTCGACCTCACCGGCATGGCGGCCCCCCGGGCGGCGATGCGCCAGCTCGTGGTCGCGATCGCCGACGCGACGGGGCTTGCGTGCTCGGTCGGCATCGGCCCGAACAAGCTCGTCGCGAAGGTGGCGAGCGACGCCGAGAAGCCGCGCGGCTTCGTGGTCCTGAGCCGTGAGGAGGCGTGCGCCCGGTTCGCGGGCGCGCCGCCCGCGCTCGTCCCCGGCATCGGACCGAAGACCGCCGCGCGCCTCGACGCGATGGGCATCGGCACGCTGCGCGACCTCGGGGCGGCGCCGGCGAACGTGCTCGCCGAGCGCTTCGGCGCGCGGCTCGGCCCCGAGCTCCAGGCCCGGGCGCGCTTCGAGCACGACGGCGCCGTGACCGAGGAGCGGGCGGTGATCTCCGAGTCGCGGGAGACCACGTTCGACGAGGACATCGCCGACCCGGCGGAGCTCGAGCGAATCCTCGGCGACCTCACCGTGCGGCTCTGCGAGGACCTCGCGCGGCGCGGCCGGCGGGGCCGGACGATCGGGATCAAGATCCGGCTCGACGACTTCTCCACGCACACGCGGAGCCGGACGCTCCCCGAGGCGGTCAACGAGCTCTCGCGCATCGGCACCGTCGCCCGCGACCTGCTCCGTGACTTCGGCGTGCCCCGGCCGCTCCGCCTGCTCGGCGTCCGCGTGGCCGGGCTCGAAGAGGCGCAGGCGGACCAGCTGGCGCTGCCGCTTTAGTAAAGCGCGCTCGCCAGCTTGCGGCGGTACTCGCGCGCAACGGGGTCGTCGCCGCCGAGCTCGTCGAGGATCCCCACGAACGCGCGCCGCAGGTCGTCGCGGCGGCCGTCGGCGGTGGGGAAGGCGGCCAGGAGCGCGTCGAGCGCGGCCTGGGTGTCACCGGCGTCGAGCAGCTCGAAGGCCTTCTTGACGGCCGGGTCGTCGGTGCGCTCGAGCTCGATCCGGGCGGCGAGGCCGTCCGCGGCGAACGAGCCGGGAACGTTGCCGAGGATCTCGAGCGCCTGGTCGTCCTCGCCGCGCTCGCGGAGGAGCCGGGCGACCGGCACCGCGACGTCGGCGCGCGTGGGCTCGAGCTCCAGCGCCCGGAGCAGCGAGGCTTCGTCGCCGGCGGCGACGAGCGCGTCCGCCTCCGAGGGCACGATGCCGTCGAGGAAGCGCTTGACCGCGGCGGGCGGCTGGGCGCCGACGAACTCGGCGACGACCTCGCCGTCCTTGAACGCCTTCACCGCCGGGATGCTCTGGATGCGGTAGGCGCGGGCGATGTTGGGGTTCGCGTCCGTGTCGACCTTGGCGAGCACGACCTGGCCGTCGCGCTCCTCGACCGCGGCCTCGAGGACCGGGCCGAGCGACCGGCACGGCCCGCACCACTCCGCCCAGAAGTCGACGACCACGGGAACGGTCTTCGAGCGCTGGATGACCTCCTGCTCGAAGGTCTGATCGGCGACGTCGATGACCATGCGATCACTGTAGTACGCCGCTCGCGTCGGGGTTCGAAATCGAGACGCTAGCTTTTGCCACCCATGAGCACCGTCGAGCATGAGCGGCGGGTCGGCGGTCTCGCGGTCGAGGACCGGCCCGCCGGCGGCACGCCATCCGGCGCGCCGCCGATCGTGCTGCTGCATGGGCTCACCGCGACCCGTCGCTACGTCGTCATGGGCTCGAGGACGCTCGAGCGCGCCGGGCACCGCGTCGTCCTCTACGACGCCCGCGGCCACGGGCGCTCGGACCCGGCGCCGGCGCCGAGCGCGTACGGCTACGACGACCTCGCCGCCGACCTGGTCGCGGTGCTCGACGCCGTGGGGATCGAGCGGGCCGTGCTCGCGGGCGCCTCGATGGGCGCGCACACGATCCTCCGCCTCGCGCTGCGGCAGCCCGAGCGCGTCGCGGGGCTCGTCGTGATCACGCCGGCCCACGATCCGGCGACGTTCCACGACGAGCAGCGCCTGGCCGACTGGGACCGCCTGTCGGAGGGACTGCGCACCGGCGGCGTCGAGGGCTTCGTCGCCGCCTACGACCTCGACCGCGTGCCGTCGGCGTGGCGCGACACCGTCGCCACCGTCCTCCGCCAGCGCCTCGCCGCCCACGAGCACCTCGACGCCGTGGCCGACGCCCTCCACGTGACGCCCCGATCCGAGCCGTTCACGGCGATCGCGGACCTCGCGGCGATCACGGCGCCCAGCGTCGTCGTCGCGAGCGGCGACGAGGCCGACCCCGGCCACCCGTTCGCCGTCGGCGCCGCCTACGCCGAGACGATCCCCGGCGCGCGGCTCGTCACCGAGGACGAGGGCAAGTCGCCGCTGGCGTGGCAGGGCGGCCAGCTCTCGCGGGTGATCGCCGAGCTCGCGGAGCGGGCGGGGTGAGCTCGGGCTACTCCGGAACCCCGCTGCCGCAGAAGCTCGGCATCAAGCCCGACTCGCGGCTCGGGCTCCTGAACGCGCCCGAGGACTTCATGGTCACGCTCGGCGAGCTGCCGCGCGGCGTCCGGGTGCTCGTCGGGCGGCTGCAGCCGCCGGTCGACGTGATCGTCGCGTTCTTCGCGGAGCGACGGCAGCTCGAGCGGCGGCTGCCCGGCCTGATCGGCGCGCTCGATCCGGCCGGCGGGCTGTGGATCGCGTGGCCCAAGCGGGCGTCGAAGGTCGAGACCGACATCACCGAGGACGTCGTGCGCGAGGTCGCGCTCGCGGAGCGCGTCGTCGACAACAAGGTGTGCGCGATCGACGACGTGTGGTCGGGTCTGCGGCTGGTGATACGCGTCCGCGATCGGTGAAAGCGCGGAAACCGGTGCCTATGTAATGCTTAGGCAATGTGCAAGCTCGGGACCGTCCTGCTGGCCGCCGCGGCTGTGCTCGCGGGCTGCGGTAGCAGCGGGAAGTCGCAGATCAAGGTCTCGGCCGCGACGTCGCTGAAGTCGGCGTTCACGAAGTACGGCGGGACGCTCGAGGGGATGACGGCGAGCTTCTCGTTCGCCGGCTCGGACATGCTCGCCGCCCAGATCCAGCAGGGCGTGAAGCCGGACGTGTTCGCCTCCGCGAACAGCAAGCTGCCCGACCAGCTGTATGCCAAGGGCCTCGTCGAGAAGCCGGTCAGGTTCGCGACGAACCGGCTCGTCCTAGCCGTGCCGGCCGGGTCGAGCAAGGTGAAGGGCCTCGCCGACCTGACCAGGTCCGGCGTGACGATCGCGATCGGGTCGGCGACGGTGCCGATCGGCAGCTATACCCGCAAGGTCCTCACGGGCCTCCCGCCGGCGCAGAGCAAGGCGATCCTCGGCCACGTCCGCTCGAACGAGCCCGACGTCGGCGGCGTCGTCGGGAAGCTCACGCAGGGCGCGGTCGACGCGGGCTTCGTCTACGTAACGGACGCCGACGCCGCCGCCGGCAAGATCACCGCGATCCCGCTGCCGGCGCGACTGCAACCGGACGTCGTCTACGAGGTCGCGGTCGTCAAGGGCACGAAGCACGCGAAGCAGGCGGACGCGTTCGTGTCCGGCCTCCTCACGGGCGCTGGCCGCGCCGACCTCCTCGCCGCCGGCTTCCGCCCGCCGCCGTCCGGATGACCGGCTCGCGCTCGTTCCGGGCGCTGCTCTTCGCCGGACTCACACTCGCGCTGTGCTTCCTGACGGTGCCGGTCGTGGCGATCTTCGTCGACGCCGGCCCCGGCGACCTGCTGAACGCGCTCGACGACTCGTCCTCGACCGACGCGCTCCGCCTGTCGCTCGAGACGACGTCGATCGCGATGGCGATCGTCGTCGCGGTGGGGACCCCGGCCGCCTACGCGCTCGCGACGCGCCGGTTCCGCGGCAAGGCGCTGGTCACGACGCTGCTCGAGCTGCCGATCGTGCTGCCGCCGGCCGCCGCGGGCATCGGCCTGCTGGCCGCCCTGGGGCCCAAGGGCCTGTTCGGCGCCGCGCTCGACGGCGCCGGGATCCACCTGGTG
>JAOPZQ010000296.1 GCA_025964075.1 Solirubrobacterales bacterium
GCGACGTGCTGTCCGGGCGGCCGCGTGATCGGCGCCCGGATACGGCGTTCGTAGCCGCGCCGCGCCCGGTGGGTCACCCGCTCCACCCACATGGCGGCTGTCAGCCCGACGGTCGTCGCGGCGCTTCCCTCCAGTGCCGCGAAGCGCCGGCCGTCCGGCACGCGCTCGCCCTGCAGCGCGTTGCCGAGCCCGATGGCGAACGCACGGGCCCGTTCGAGCTGCCCTTGGACCTCCAGCGCCTGGACGTCGGCCCGCCGGTGCGCCGCGTTCCCGCGCTCGTCGTCCACCGCTCGCGTCGTGACGACGAAGCCCGCCACGCTCAGCAGGACGACGAGGAGCGGTACCGCGACGCGAGCCGAGCCGGTGAAACGAAGCCAGCCATGTCGTGCCGCGTCCACGTTGAGAATTATCCGCCGACGTCGTCGCGCCGTGGAATAGCCGGATCGGGAGGGCGCGCCCCGATCGCTCCAAGCGCAACGGCGCGTGACGGGCCGCTTGAGCGCGTGCTCCGGGCCTGGGATGCTTGAAGGCGCCGTGCGAGTGCTGGTCGTCGAGGACGAGGTCAAGCTGGCGTCGCTGATCCGCAGGGCGCTGCTCGAGCAGGGGATGCTCGGCGACGTGGCGATCAACGGCGAGGACGCTCTCTGGATGGCGGGAGCGGTGCCGTATGACGTCGTTGTGCTGGACGTCAACCTGCCCGGGATCGACGGGTTCGAGGTCTGCCATCGCCTACGTCTGGATGGCGTTCGAACGCCGATCCTGATGCTGACGGCGCGCGACGGCGTCGATGACCGCATCACGGGTCTCGATACCGGTGCCGACGACTACGTGGTGAAGCCGTTTGACTTCAATGAGCTGTTCGCGCGGGTCCGCGCGCTTGCGCGGCGTGGCCCGGTGGAACGCGGACCGGTCCTGACGCTCGGGGACCTCAGCCTCGACGTGGCCACGCACACGGTCACGCGCGCAGGTGTCGAGATCGCGCTCTCGACGAAGGAGCTCCTGCTGCTCGAGGTGTTCATGCGCCGGCCGGGTCAGGTCCTCTCCCGCTACGACCTCCTCGAGGGGGCTTGGGAGATGGACTACGAGAACCGCTCGAACGTCATCGACGTATACGTCCGCTATCTGCGCGAGAAGATCGACCGGCCCTTCGGGATCGAGACGATCGAGACCGTCCGCGGCGCGGGATACCGCATCCGGGCCGCAGCGGAGCAGTACTAGGCGCGTGGTAGGGCGATCGACACGTCGGCGCCGCCGTCGGGGCGGTTGCGCACCTCGGCGTGGCCGCCATGAGCGACCGCCACGGCCTCGACGAGCGCCAGTCCGAGACCGCTGCCTGGCTGGTCGCCGCGCGCGTGCTGGCCGCGTCCGAACCGCTCGAACGCTCGTGGGATCAGGTCGTCGGGAAAGCCGTGTCCCTCGTCGGTGACGTGCAGCTCGACCTGCTCGCGGTCGCCTCGGGCGCTTAGGGTGATGGTGCCCTCGCCGTAGAGCAGCGCGTTGGTGATCAGGTTGTCGAGCGCCTGGGCGGAACGGTCCGGATCGGCGCGGACCGCGCAGCCGGCGGGCACGTCGCCGATGGTGATCGACCGCCCCCTGACCTCCATCCCGGCGCGAGCACGTCCGGCGGCGTCCTCGAGCAGCTCGCGCGCCGCCAGCGGCTGAGGCTGCAAGGGCAGGCGGCCCTGGTCGGCCCGCGCCAGCACGAGCAGGTCGTCCGCGAGCCGCGACATACGCTTGGCCTCCTGCGACGCGGACTCGAGCGCGGCGCGGAGCTCCGCTTTTTGGCGGTCGCCCAGCAGCGCGAGGTCGACTTCGGCGCGCAAGGTCGTCAGTGGCGTTCGCAGCTCATGGCTGGCGTCGCTGACGACTCGCCGCTCGTGCGCAACGGCCGCCTCGACGCGATCGAGCATCGCGTTCAGCGTGCGGCCGAGCGCGCCGATCTCGTCTCCGGCCTCGGACACCGGTAGGCGCTCTGCGAGCTGGCGCTCGGTGATCCGCTCGGCCCGCGAGCGCATCCGATCGACGGGACGCAGCGCGGCCCGCGCCAACTCATTGCCCCCGATACCGGCGAGCAGCAACGCGACGGGACCGGCGATCAGCAATAGCGTGCGCAGCCGAGCGAGCTCGGTGTCGCGCGGCGCGACCGAATCGGCCACCGCGACCGCAAGACCGTCGTCGTGGGGAGCGTGCGCCGGAACAGCCAGCACGCGGACCGCGCCCAACGGCGCCGCGTTGAACTCGAACTGCTGCGTTCGGCGCGCGGCGCGTCCAGCCTGGGCCGGCGTCAGGAGCCGCGGCGCGCCAGCCTGCGCCGTGGACGCGAGGAGCCGCCCGTCAGCGCGGTAGACCTGAGCTAGGCAACCGCCTACTCGGCAGCCGACCGTGAGCGGGTTCCCGCGTGACGCAATCGCGTCGGAGTGACCCCGTGCGACCAGTGCGCCGACATCCGCGGCCTGCAGATGCAGCGCGTCGCCGATCTGGGCGTCGAGCGTGCTGCGGAACTGGGCGTAGAGGAACACGCCGGCGATCGCAAGAACCGTCGCCATCATCGCCACGGACGCGATCGTCAACCGTGCCCGAATCGGCACCCGGGAGAAACGCGTCAGCCAGCGCGGGCGGGCCATGCCTGTCCCATACGCTAGCTCGGGCGGACCGGCGCCAGGGTGCCTCCCGACGAGGCACGCGGGAGAGCCCTCGCGGCCACGAGCTCGACGGCCCGATCGAGGCGAACCGGCGCTCTCATCTCCAGCTCATCGGTGCCCTGGACCGTTCGACCCTCTCACCAAACCCTGACCAGAGTGGGTCGCCGTGTCCACGCCGTCGTTCGATGTGCCGGTATCTGTCCTCGTCGTCGACGACGACGCCAAGTTCCGTAGGCTCGCCGTGCTCCTGCTCCGATTGCGCGGCTATGAGGTCGTCGGGGAGACCGCGGACGCGGCTTCCGCCGTCGACGCGGCCGTAGCGCTGCGGCCGAGCGTGATCCTGCTCGACGTCAACCTCCCGGACCGCGACGGCTTCTGGGTCGCGGAGACGCTCAACGAGGCCGGAATCACGTCGCGGATTCTGCTCACGTCCGCGCTGACCGATGTGTCAGCTCGCGCCCTCGAGCGGTGCGGGGCCGTGGCGTTCGTTCCCAAGGACGAGCTGGCGACGACCGACCTATTCCGCCTGCTGTGGTAGGTCGTCGGCGCGGCGGGCAAACGCCGGCCTGGATCCTGCGATCCATCGGGCGCCGGGGCGACGGCTACCTTCAAGCGGTGTCCGGGAGGGCAACAGCCGCTCGGCTACCGCGGGTGCTTCACCTCTGCCCGGCACCTCCGCGAGACCGAGCGATGCGAACGGCGCGCCGACTGACCCTGCTCGCGCTCGCCGTTGCCGCACTGAGCGGCTGTGGGTCGTCGGGCACGGCAGACCTGGCGTCTGAGGGCCGCGGCGTCTTCGTCTCGGCCGGGTGCGGCAGTTGCCACACGACCGTCGCAGCCCCCTCCCACGGAACGCTCGGCCCGAACCTCGACACCAGCGAGCGGCTCACCCGCCGCCAAATCCGCACCCAGCTGGATGCCGGGGTGGGAGGGATGCCGTCCTTCCAGGGCCGCCTGACCGGACACCAGCAGGACGCGGTGGCCGAGTTCGTCTACGAGTTGATGTACCACCGGCGGTGACCGGAAGGCCGGATGAGATCGCGGTCGCCCGCCGGCTGCCGGACCGAGCTCGATTCACGCGCCGCTCACGCGGCCCGGAAGACTCGAAAGTCACCACTCACCGTGTTGCCGCGGACAACGACTGTCGGGCCGGCGTCCTCGCCGGGCGCATCGGAGAGCGGCACGTCTGAGCTGAGGTCGCCGGAGGCCGATCCCGCGTCCACGTCGATGCTCGTTCCGGGAGCGATGCCGAGCTCGACGTCGCCCGAGACGCTCTGGACGGTCACCCTGCCCTCCCGCAGCGAGCCCACGCGCACCCCGCCGGAGACCGACTTCACCGACACGGAGCCGTCGACCGACTCGGCGGCGAGGTCCCCCGAGACCGTGCGCACGTCCACGTCGCCGACGACGCGGGACAGGCGCACGTCGCCGCTCACGGTCTTGGCGATCGCGTTGCCTTCGAGCTCCCCGATGACACGGACGTCGCCAGAGGTGGACGTCGTCTCGAGCCCGGCAAAGATGCCGTCGAGCGTCGCGTCGCCCGAGGCGGTCACGATCTCGACGCGAGTGTGGTGCGGGACGCGGGCGCGCACCTGGAGCGATCCGTCGAACCGACCGAAGAAGCTGGTGAACGTCTTCCGTTGCTGTTCGACGACGAGCCGGTCGCCGACGAGCTCGACCTTCGTCGCGTCGATGAGCTTCTGCGAGCCCTCGAGCGCGACGGTCGACTCGCCGCCGTCGACCGTCGCGACATCGACGTCGGCGACCGGGACCTTGACCTCGAGCCGCACGGGCCGCGGCGTGGCGAAGCGTTGCGCCGCCATCGTCAGGCCCCCTTCGCGGCCGGCTCGCGGCAGCCGGAGGGATCGGGGTCGGTCCGCCGCACGGTTGCGGCGGCGGCAGTGGGGACGCGGGACGCGAACATGGGACTCCTTTCAGCTCCGGCCGTAGCCGGTGAGGCGGCGACTGCCGCCGGTGGACGAACGCGGCTCGAGCACGCGGTTGAGCGCCTGCACGAGCCAGGTGTTGACAGAGACGCCGTGGGCCGCCGCGGCCGCCTCGAGGCGGGACTTCAGGCTCTCCGGCAGGCGCAGGGTGATCCGGGCGCTGAAGGCCTCGTCGGCCGCTTCGGCAGGCGCCGGGTCCGCGTCGTCGACGTGGACGAGCTCCAAGTCGCCGCCGGCGACACGGACCTCGACGCCTCCCCGTTCGAGCTGAGGGGAGAGCTCGAGCGCCGCCTCGGCAAGCGCCTCCTGGAGGCGCCGGCGCAGCGATGACTCGAGCGCGACCACCAGAAGCTCGGCGGCGCGGGCGGTCGACTCGTCACCCACCGCCGCGACGCGCGCGAGGTCCTCGCAGACCGCCTGGACATAGCTGTCGACTCGCATGACGTCAAAATGACATCAGCATGCTGTCGTGTCAAGTCACTCACGATCTCGCACAGTCGTGATACCGTTCACCATGTGGTTAACGATCCGTTCCGGGCGCTTTCGCATCCGATCCGCCGTGGCATCGTGGAGCGCCTCGCCGAAGGTCCGGCGACGGTCGGCGAGGCCACCGGCGGCTTCGGGGTGTCGAAGCCCGCGATCTCCCATCACCTGAAGGTGCTCGAGGAGACGGGCGTCGTGACCCGCGTGGCCGAGGGCCGTACGCATCGGCTCTCGCTCGAGCCGGATGTGCTCAGCGTGGCGGCCGACTGGATGGATCGCCAGCGCGCCCTCTGGGGGCGCCTGTTCGATGTCGTCGACGAATACCTCAAGGAGGAAGAATCTCAATGAACATGCCGCCGATCGTGTCGCCGCAGGAGTGGGAGGTCGCGCGCGAGGAACTGCTGGTGAAGGAGAAGGAGCTGACCCGCGCCCGCGATGCGCTGGCCGCCGAGCGCCGCCGGATGCCGAGGATGGCCGTCGAGAAGGACTACGCGTTCGAGGGCCCGGATGGCCGGGCGGGCCTGCTCGACCTGTTCGCCGGGCGCCGTCAGCTGGTCGTGTACCGCTTCTTCTTCGAGCCCGGCGTGGCCGGCTGGCCCGAGAGTGGCTGCCGCGGCTGCTCGTTCATGGCGGACCAGGTCGCTCATCTCGCCCATCTGAACGCCCGCGACACCACGTTGGCGTACGTCTCGCGCGCGCCGCAGGCGGACATCGAGCGCTGGAAGGCGCGGATGGGCTGGGAGATCCCGTGGTACACGATCACGGACGACTTCGACGTGGACTTCGGCGTCGACGACTGGCACGGCACCAACGCCTTCTTCCGCGACGGCGACCGGATCTTCCGCACCTACTTCGTCAACAACCGCGGCGACGAGGCGATGGGGAGCACGTGGAGCTACCTCGACCTCACCGCGCTCGGCCGGCAGGAGGAGTGGGAGGACTCGCCGGAGGGCTACCCGCAGACCAGGCCGTACCAGTGGTGGAACCTGCACGACCAGTACGGCACATGACCGGCGACAGGACGACTCTGCGCA
>JAOPZQ010000297.1 GCA_025964075.1 Solirubrobacterales bacterium
TCGAGCATCTGCACCAGGTCGGCGGTGGGGAGGAAGGGATCCGCGATCGCGGTGCCGTCGTCGACGCCGAGCGCCGCGACGGGCGTGCCGTCGAGCTCGGCGAGGACGACGTCCCCGTGGGGGGCGCTCGTGCGCGAGTCGAGCGCGGCGAGGGCGCTGAGCGCGGCGGCGTCGCTCGGGCCGGCGTAGCGGATCGATACTCGGTGGAAGGCCGGCAGCGCCGGGCGCTCCGCCCGCCGTGTCGGCTTCGCCGCCGCCGCGGCCTGGAGCTCGCGCATGTGCTCGAGCGCGGCGTACGCGGAGAGGGGAGACGAGTTCATCGGGGGCCTCCTGAGCCGGCTATCACCATCGAAAACATCTTGGTGGTTATTATAACCGGCTATGCCGATTCGAAGGTGATGGATCGGTGTTGTTGGCGCGTCGCCGCTCAGCGGGCGAGGCCGACGAGGCGCCGGGCGTTGTCGCGCAACGCCGGCGCCAGCTCGGGTGTCCACGCGAGGAGCTCGGCGTAGAGGCGCTCGGGCCAGTCGTACGTCGGCGGGTGGTCCGTACCGAAGATCAGGCGGTCGGGAGCCGCGGCGAACAGGTCGCGGAAGGCGACCTCGAGCGCGTCGCGCGCCGGGCTCGCCGGCTCGCGCCGGAACATCGTGGCGTTCGTGAGGTCGAGCCAGACGTTGGGATGGCGCCGAGCCATGTCCGCGGCCCAGGCGAAGTTCGGGCAGTTCGCATGGCAGAGCACGAGCGGCATCTCGGGATGACGTCGGGCGATCTCCTCGAGCTGCTCGACGGGATACGCCCAACCGTAGAACTCCTCGAAGCCGGTGTGGACATAGAGCGGGAGGCGGTAGCCGGCGAGGGCCTCGAGCGCGCTCGCCAAGCGGGGGTCGCCCGGCTCGGTCCGCTGGACCATCGGATGGAGCTTCAGCCCCCGCATCCCGTGGTCCTCGATCGCGCGCCTGACCACCCCCGCCGGATCCTCGTCCTCCGCGTGGACGCCTCCCAGGCAGGTGATGTCGGGCTCGCGCGCCATCAGCTCGGCGCCGAAGGCGTGCAGCTCGTCGGCCTCGCCGGCCACCAGGGGGAACAGCAGGTTGATCACGTGCGCGGCCCCGGCCCCGCGCAGGTGCTCGAGCGCCTGCTCCGCCGTCGTGTCCTCCGGGATCGGGCACTCCGGGATGCCGCGGTGCGTCCAGCGCATCAGCGACCGCGTGCGACGGAGCGGCAGGAGATGGACGTGGGCGTCGACCCAGCCCGGCGGGACGGGGGCCGGCATGCCCGCCAGGCTACCGACGCGAGGCGCTCAGCCGGCGGCGAAGAACCGGCTGCGCGCCCGGGTCCGCTCCACGAGCTCCCGCGGCGCCTTCGCGGGCGAGCCGGCGTCGAACGGCGGATCCGGGTCGTACTCGATGTAGAGCTGGATGCTCTGCGCGACCTCCTCGCCGGCGATCCGCCCCGCGAGGTGGAGCGCCATGTCGATGCCGGCCGACACGCCCGCGGCCGTGACGATCTTGCCCTCTTCGACGATGCGCTCCTCGACGGGCTCCGCGCCGAGCTCGCGGAGGCGCTCGAGGGCGAGCCAGTGGCTGGTTGCCCGCTTCGCGTCGAGGAGGCCGGCACGCGCGAGGACGAGCGAGCCGGTGCAGACCGACGTCGTCCACGTCGTCGTCTCGTGGACGGCGCGGACCCAGTCGAGCAGAGGCTCCTCGCGCAGGACGTCCTCGCCGGGTCCCCCGGGGATCAGGAGGATGTCGGGGTGCGGGACCTCGTCGAGCGAGCGCTCGGCGACGATCGTCAGCCGGCGCGTGTCCGTGCTCACCGGCCCGGGCTCGGCCGCGACGAAGACGACCTCCGCGTCGGGAAGGCGGCTCAGCACCTCGTAGGGGCCGATGGCGTCGAGCGCGGTGAAGCGGTCGTAGAGGAGGACGGCGATCTGCATGGGGCTCCTTGTGTCGTGATGCGGAAATTCGGGTTCAGATTCGCGTCGGGCCGGGCGTGATCTGACGCCGTCAGACGGGGGTGGGGACGCCGAAGCGGCGCCGGTACTCGGACGGCGCGACGCCGAGGCCGCGCAGGAAGGCCCGGCGCATGGACTCGGGCGTGCCGAACCCGCAGGTGAGGGCGACGCCCTCGACGGGGTCGCGCGACTCCTCGAGCCGGCGGCGAGCCGCCTCGAGGCGCACGCCCTCCACGTACCGTGCGGGCGTGACCCCGACCTGCCGGTGGAACGTGCGGGCGAAGTGCCGGGGGCTCATCGAGGCGCGCCCGGCGAGGGCGGTCACGGAGAGGTCGGCCTCGGGGTGCTCGTGCACGAACTGCTGGAGCTCCCGCACCGCGTCGCGCTCGGCGACCTGTCCCTGCAGCTGGACGCTGAACTGCGACTGCCCGGCGGGGCGGCGCAGGAAGAGCACGAGGTAGCGCGCGACCTCGAGCGCGACGTCACGGCCGAGGTCCTCCTCGACGAGCGCGAGCGCCAGGTCCATGCCGGCGGTGACGCCCGCCGAGGTGTAGATGCGGCCGTCGCGGATCCAGATCGGCTCGGGATCGACCTCGATCTCGGGGTGCGCGTCCGCGAGCTGGCGGCACCACGCCCAGTGGGTCGTCGCGCGGCGGCCGTCGAGGAACCCGG
>JAOPZQ010000329.1 GCA_025964075.1 Solirubrobacterales bacterium
TGCGCACGACCGCGAGGAAGCTCCGGAGCTGCGTCAGCGTGATCGACACTTCGACCGATCATAGAGGAAAGTCACATAGTTGTGACCAATATTTAGCTAGCTGTTTCTGCTTCGGCCCCCTACGATCGCGGTCCAGTCCACGAGAGGAGCCGCATGACGAAGGACCGCTGGTCGGCCGGCGTGACCCCGTACGCCGAGATGGGCTACTACGACGCGGACTACGTACCGAAGGACACCGACGTCCTGGCGGCGTTCCGCATCACGCCGCAGCCCGGCATCGACGCCATCGAGGCGGCGGCCGCCGTCGCCGGCGAGTCCTCGACGGCCACGTGGACCGTCGTGTGGACGGACCGCCTCACGGACCATTCGCACTACCAGGCGAAGGCCTACCAGGTCGATCCGGTCCCCGGTCAGCCCGACCAGTACATCGCGAGGATCGCCTACGACATGGACCTCTTCGAGGAGGGGTCGATCGCGAACCTGACCTCGTCGATCATCGGCAACGTGTTCGGCTTCAAGGCGCTGAAGGCGCTGCGACTCGAGGACCTGCGGATCCCGCCGCACTACGTGAAGACGTTCCAGGGTCCGCCGCACGGCATCGTCATGGAGCGCGAGTACCTGGACAAGTACGGGCGCCCGCTGATCGGCGCGACCGTCAAGCCCAAGCTCGGCCTCTCCGCCCGCAACTACGGCCGCGTCGTCTACGAGGCGCTGCGAGGCGGCCTCGACTTCACCAAGGACGACGAGAACATCAACTCGCAGCCGTTCATGCGCTGGCGCGATCGCTACGTCTACGCGATGGAGGCGGTCAACCGCGCGATGGCGATGACCGGCGAGGTCAAGGGCCACTACTGCAACGTGACCGCCGCGAGCATGGAGGAGATGTACGAGCGCGCCGAGTTCGCGAAGGAGCTCGGCAGCGTCATCGTCATGATCGACCTCACCGTCGGCTACACGGCGATGACCTCGATGTCGCGGTGGGCCCGGGCCAACGGCGTGATCCTCCACCTGCACCGCGCGGGGCACGGCACGTTCACCCGCCAGAAGAACCACGGCGTCTCCTTCCGCGTGCTCGCCAAGTGGTGCCGCCTGATCGGCGTCGACCACATCCATGCCGGCACGGTCGTCGGCAAGCTCGAGGGCGATCCCTCGATGATCGCCGGCTACTACGACATCCTGCGCGAGAACTTCATCCCCGAGACCCCGGAGCACGGCATCTACTTCGACCAGGACTGGGCCTCGATGGCCGCCGTCATGCCGGTCGCCTCGGGTGGCATCCACGCGGGCCAGATGCACCAGCTGCTGAACTACCTGGGCGAGGACGTCGTCCTCCAGTTCGGCGGCGGGACGATCGGCCACCCGATGGGCATCGCGGCGGGCGCGACCGCGAACCGCGTCGCCGTCGAGGCGATGATCCAGGCGCGCAACGAGGGGCGCGACTACTACCAGGAGGGGCCGGACATCCTCGCCAAGGCGGCGAAGGGCTGCCCGGAGCTCGACGCCGCCCTCGAGGTCTGGAAGGACGTGACGTTCGACTTCGCCTCGACCGATACGCCCGACCTCCTCGTCACGCCGACCGGGAGCTACTGACATGCGCGTCACCCAGGGCACCTTCTCCTTCCTGCCCGACTTCACCGACGACGAGATCGCCGCGCAGCTGCGCTACGCGCTCTCCCACGGCTGGTCGATCTCCGTGGAGCACACCGACGACCCGCACCCGCGGAACGCGTACTGGGACATGTGGGGGCAGCCGATCTTCGACCTCGAGCCGGACCAGGTCGACGTCGCGCTGCGCGAGGTCCGCGCGTGCCGCGAGGCGTTCCCGCAGCGCTACGTGAAGGTGCTCGCCTACGACAGCTCCTACGGCCGCCAGACGACGGCGCTGGCGTTCGTCGTCAACCGGCCCGAGAACGAGCCGGGCTTCGAGCTCGAGCGCACGGAGCGGCCCGACCGCCAGATCACCTACGGGTTGCGCCGATGACCGCGGCCGTCGCGGAGCGCGACGGCATCGAGGAGGTGCTGGCGCAGCTCGACCGCGACTTCGTCGCGCTCGGGCCGGTGAAGGCGCGGATCCGCGACATCGCGGCCCTGCTCGTCATCGACCAGCTGCGGCGCGGGCACGATCTCGCGAGCGAGCGGCCCTCGCTCCACATGTCGTTCACCGGCAACGCGGGCACCGGCAAGACGACGGTGGCCTTGCGGATGGGAGCGCTCCTCCACCGCCTCGGCTACCTCGACAAGGGGCACCTCGTCGCCGTCACGCGCGACGACCTCGTCGGCCAGTACGTGGGGCACACGGCGCCGAAGACGAAAGAGGTCCTCAAGCGTGCCTACGGCGGGGTGCTCTTCATCGACGAGGCGTACTACCTCTACCGTCCGGAGAACGAGCGCGACTACGGCGTCGAGGCGATCGAGATCCTGCTACAGGTGATGGAGACGCAGCGCGACAATCTCGTGGTGATCTTCGCCGGCTACCAGGACCGCATGGACACGTTCTTCGAGTCGAACCCGGGGATGGGCTCGCGCGTCGCGCACCACATCGACTTCCCGGACTACGACGTGGGGGAGCTCATGCAGATCGCCGAGATGATGCTCGCGCGCCAGGCCTACGAGTTCGGCCCGGGCGCCCGCGAGGCGTTCCACCGCTGGATCGAGCTGCGGATGCGCCAGCCGCGCTTCGGCGCCGGGCGCTCGGTCCGCAACGCGATCGAGCGGGCGCGCCTGCGGCAGGCGGGCCGCCTGTACCGGGCGAGCCGCGACGGCGCGGAGCTCGACCGCGAGACGCTCATGACCATCGACGCCGAGGACATCCTGCGCAGCTCGGTGTTCGCCGCGGAGGTGCGCTAGATGCCCCGTCCCATCATCCTCGGCGTCGTCGGCGACTCCGCCGCCGGCAAGACCACGATCACGCGCGGGCTGGTGCGGCTGCTCGGCGAGGAGCACGTCACGCACATCGCCGCCGACGACTACCACCGCTACGACCGCAAGCAGCGTGCCGAGCGCGGGATCACGCCGCTCGACCCCGAGTGCAACTACGTCGACATCATGGAGGCGCACTTCGCCGAGGTCCGGGCCGGACGGCCGATCCTGAAGCCGGTGTACCGCCACCAGGACGGCACCTTCGGGCCGCCCGACTACGTGACGCCGCGCCGGTTCACGGTCGTCGAGGGGCTGCTCGGCTACCACACGAGCACGCTGCGCGACCTCTACGACGTCCGGGTGTTCCTGGCGCCGCCCGAGGACCTGCGGCGCAAGTGGAAGGTCGACCGCGACTGCTCGCGGCGCGGGTACACGACCGACCAGGTGCTCGAGGAGCTCGACCGGCGCGAGCACGACTCGGCCTCCTACATCCGGCCTCAGCAGCGCTTCGCGGACATCGTCGTCTCGTTCATGCCGGGCGACCGCAGCGACCAGGGCCACCTGGACGCGCAGGTGACGCTCCGCTCCGGCCTCGTCCATCCCGACCTCGCCCCGTACATCGACGGTGACGACGCCGGAGTGATGCTCGTCGACGCCGGCGACGACCAGATGCTCGTCGTCTCCGGTGACATCGATCCCGCCTACGCGGCGCAGATCGAGGAGGCGGTGTGGGACCGCATGCGCTTCGCGAGCCACCTGCGCTCCGAGCGCCTCGGCGAGTTCACGATCGGCACGCAGCTGCACCGCTCCGAGTCGCTGGCGCTCGTGCAGGTGATCGTGCTCTACCACCTCGCCACGGCGAGAGCCTCCGTCGCGCTGGGCGGCGAGGGCTTGCGCGTGGATCGCGCCCCGGAGCCGGCTACGCCGCGAGCGCCCGCTGAGACTCCCGCGCCTCGACGTGCCTGACCGGCACGCCGAGCGCGCTCGCCTTGGTCGGCAGGTCCAGGCGCATCCAGCGCTCGTCCCCGGCGACCTCGGGATCGACGACGCGGTACATGGCGCGGCTGCTTTTGTAGCGATTGCCACGAAGTCCACCGCACCACGGCCCGCGCAACCATCGAGGTCCCCAGCGCATGCATCAACCAAGTCCGATGGCTCGCGGAGCCGCGCTGCTCTATGACTCACGCCATGTCGCAGCCCACCATGCAGGAGCCGCTCGTCGGACACTCGGGCGGGCGCGGCGAGGACATCGACTCCGAGCTCGTCGGCGACCATCTCGCCCGCAACCTCGTCTACGCCCACGCCGACTGGCCGCTCGAGCGCGCCGCCGCCGAGATGGTCCGCGGCCGGTTCCGGCACGTGATCGTGCTCGACGGCTCCGACGTCCTCGGCATCCTCTCGATGCGCGACATCGTGCGCTGCTGGACGAGCGACGGCGCGAGCTGCGAGCTCGAGAGCTCAGGCGTCGGCGAGCGCGTCGGACCCGGCGCCTGACTGCCGCATCTACGCTGTCGCGCGATGAGCGCGTCCCCTGGCGTCGTCGCCGCCGGTCATCCCCTCACCGCCGAGGCGGGGGCGGCCGCGCTGCGCGCGGGGGGCAACGCGGTCGACGCGGCGCTCGCGGCGATGCTCGCCTCGACGGCGTGCGAGCCGCTCCTCACCGGCCTCGGCGCCGGGGGCTACATGCTGGTCGTCCCGCCCGGCGGCGAGCCCGTCCTGCTCGACTTCTTCGTCGAGGCGGCCGGTCGCGGCGTCGACCTCGCCGCACACGCACCGCTCCACGCGGTCGACGTCTCGTTCGGCGACGCCCACCAGGTCTTCAACATCGGGCCCTCCTCGGTCGGCTGCTACGGCGTGCCGGCGGGGATCGAGGCGGCGGCCGCCCGCTTCGGCACGCTGCCGCTCTCGGACCTCGTCGCGCCCGCGGCGGCGCTGGCCCGCGAGGGCGTCCCGCTGAACGCGCAGCAGGCCTACATCTTCGCCATCCTCAGCGGGATCGTCACCGCGACGCCGGAGGCCGCCGCGCTGCACGCGCCGGGCGGCGCGGTGCTCCGGGAGGGCGAGCGGTTCCGGAACCCCGACCTCGCCGACGCGCTCGAGCGCCTGGGGCGCGAGGGCGCCGCGCCGTTCTACACGGGTGAGATCGCGGACGCGGTCACCGACTGGCTCGCGGCGCGCGGGGGCGTCCTCACGCGCGCCGATCTCGCCGCCTACGGGCCGATCGAGCGCGAGCCCGTCCGCGTCGGGTTCCGCGGGCGCGAGGTCCTGACGAACCCGCCTCCGTCGGCCGGCGGCGTCCTCATCGCCTACGTGCTCGGATGCCTCGACCGGGAGCCGGCGCCGACCGGCGTCGTCCACCTGGTCGAGCTGATGGAGCGCGCGCAGGCGGCCCGCGACGCGGAGTTCCTCGACGGCCTCGCAGAGCCCGGGTTCGCCGACCGCTTCCTCGCCTCGCGGCTGGGCTCGACCACGCACATCTCCGTCCTCGACCGCGACGGGTGGGCGGCCGGGGTGACGTGCTCGAACGGGGCGTGCTCGGGCGAGGTCGTCCCGGGCACCGGCCTCCACCTGAACAACATGCTGGGCGAGCAGGACCTGAACCCGCTCGGCTATCACCGCTACCGGCCGGGGCGGCGGATGCCGAGCATGATGTCCCCGACGGCCGTGCTCCGGGACGGGGTTCCCGAGCTCGTCCTCGGGAGCGCGGGCTCCAACCGGATCCGCTCGGCGATCATCCAGACCGTGCTCGGCGTTGTCGACCGCGGGCTCGAGGCGCAGCCCGCGGTGGACGCCCCGCGCGTGCACGTCGAGGACGGGACCGTGTGGGCGGAGCCGGGCCTGGACGTCACCGCGCTCGAGGCGGCCGGCCGCACCGTCTCCGAGTTCCGCGACCGCAACGTGTTCTTCGGCGGCGTCCAGGCCGTCCACCGCAGCGCGACGGGGGCCCTCCGCGGCGCGGGCGACCCCCGCCGCGGCGGCGCGGTCGTGGTCGCGTGAGGGAAAGAGGGGTCAGACCCCTCTTTCCGCTCCTCGCGCTGGCGGCCGCGCTGCTCTTGCTCGCCGGCTGCGGCGGCGGCGTCACCAGCCCCGACCTGTTCGTCGTCACGCGGACCGGCCAGATCCCCGGCGCGCGGCTGACGATGCTCGTGAACGACGGCGGCTACGTGACCTGCAACGGCCACCAGCACCAACTGCCGTCCGCTCGCCTGCTCGACGCGCGCGACCTGCTGCGGACGATGAAGCCCTACGCCAAGACCGGGCTGCGATTGGCGCCGGGCCGCCAGTCGGTGCTCGCGTACCGGGTCCGCACCGAGTTCGGGACGCTGTCGTTCGCGGACGACTCGCGCGGGATCCCGGCGAAGCTCTTCGAGATGCCGCTGTTCGTGCGTCAGGTGGCGATTGGCGTGTGCGGCCTGGCGCGGTAGCGCGCGCACAGCCGGCGCAGGAACGCCGCGCGGTGCGCGTGCCGCCGGCCC
>JAOPZQ010000258.1 GCA_025964075.1 Solirubrobacterales bacterium
GGCAGCTGCTGGGTGGGAAGCACGTAGACGCGTTCGGCGCCGAGCTCGACCGCGTGCCGGATCGGGGTGTTGTTGACGACGCCGCCGTCGACGAGCAGCCGGTCGCCGATCGCCACGGGCGGGAAGATCCCGGGGATCGAGCAGGCGGCGACGATCGCGTCCACCGCGGGGCCGTCGGAGAGCACGGTCTCGGTGCCGGAGGTGACGTCGAAGGCGACGAGGCTCAGCGGAACCGCGGCGTCCGCGAGGTCGTCGATCTCGACGTGCCGCTGGACGATCTGGCGCAGGCCCCGCGCGGGGACGAGGTGGTTGCGCTGTCCCGCCATCCCGCCTGCCATGGTCCACAGGCTGAGTGGGAAGGCGTCGGCACGCTGAATCCCGGACCACGCCCGCTTGAGCTCCCGCACGGTCGCCAGCGTCGGCGGACGGGATGCGATGAAGGCGGCGTTGAGCGCCCCCACTGAGGTGCCGACCAGCAGGTCGGCCGTGATCCCCTGCTCGTAGAGGCCGCGCAGCATGCCGACCTGGAGGGCGCCGAGGCTGGCGCCGCCCGAGAGGACGAAGGCGGTGTGGGGTCGGTGTGCCATAGGCGAACTGTTGCTCGTGGAGGGGGCCGCCGCCATACCCCTCCGCCGGAGTCGGCACTCCCGGCGGGCCGGAGCGCCGGGGTCGGGGCAGCCCTACGAGAGGCCGCACCCGGGCTGGTCCTTGGGATAGGCCCTCGCGACTACCGACCTAGCGGCGCCCTGCCGCTCGGGGCTGACGGCTGAGGGCACCGGCGCCTCACCCCGACCGGGCGCACTACTCCCGGGGGCGGGCATGCTGGCCCGGCGGCCAGCGCGAACCGCCGCTCGGGGCAGGTCCCCAGGCGGGTGCTCTCCCGCATCGTGTGATTCGATGCTCGACGACGGCGCTTTCAAGGCGCACCAACGCGCGATCTGGGCGCAGGGCGACTACCACCGGGTCGCGACCTCGGCGCTTTGGGACCTCGGGCCGTTGCTCGTGGCGGCGTGCGGGATCGGGCCGGGCCAGCGCGTGCTCGACGTGGCGGCCGGCACCGGCAACGTCGCGATCCGCGCCGCCGAAGCGGGCGCGGAGGTCGTCGCGTCGGATCTGACGCCGGAGAACTTCGACGCCGGGCGGCGAGAGGCCACCGCGCACGGCGTGCAGCTGAAGTGGGTCGTGGCCGACGCGGAGGCGCTCCCGTTCGGCGACGCGGAGTTCGACGCCGTGACGTCGTCCGCCGGCGCGATCTTCGCGCCCCACCATCAGATGGTCGCCGACGAGCTCGTGCGCGTGTGCCGCGCGGGCGGAACGATCGGGCTGGTCGCGATCGTGCCCGCCGGCGCCGCGGTCGACCTCTTCGACATCGTCACCCGTTACGCGCAGGCGCCGATGCTCGGGGAGCAGTCGCCGCTGGAGTGGGGCCGCACCGAGCACGTCCGCGAGCTCTTCGGCGACCGCGTCGAGTCGCTCTCATTCGAGCGCCGAGCGATCGAGCCGGGCATGCTCGCCGACATCGAGCTCCTCAAGGCCCACCACCCGGTGTTCGTCGAGCTCTACCGCGGCCTCGCCGGAGACCCCGATCGCACCGCCGCGCTCGATCGCGAGATCGACGAGATGGCCAAGCGCTCCGAGGGCGAGCGCGTGCAGCTCCTCCTCGTCGTGGCCCGCAAGCGCTGATCGCTCAGGCCGAGCCGCGCGGCCCCGACGGGGCTGCGGCGGTTGCGGCGGTTGCGGCGAGCTCGATCGTGGCCGCGACCCGCGTCGGGCCGGGGCCGTCGCCGAGCAGGAGGGTGTAGTGATTGACGTCGGCGACCTTCTCCACCGTGATGTGGGGATGGTCGGCGGCGAAGCCGTGCAGGTAGTGCTCGGGGATGGCCGGGTTGTCGTCGTCGAACAGACCTCGCTCGGCGCGCACGACATGGACCGGCATCTCGAGGCGCGCGAGCGGCGTGCACGACGGGCCGCCGGCCATCAGCTCGATGCCGTCGACGAGGACCGCGTGCTCGGAGACCCCGCACCGCACGGCGCCCCCGTCACCGACCGCCTCATAGCGGGCGTACGCGTCGACGTCATCGTTCCAGGCGCGCCTGAACGCCGGATGGGCGCGCCAGCCGTCGACGTACTCGTCCACCGACGCGAAGCATTCCTCCGTCCGCTCGATGGCCGGGGCGGCCTCCTCCTCGAGACCGTCGTCGATCTCGCCCATGGGCGCGGGGAGCGGCAGCCCGCCGTCGACCAGCACGACGCCGCTGACCCGCCCGGGATGCTCGTCCGCGAAGCGTGAGGCGACGTGGGCGCCCATCGAGTGCCCGGCCACGGTCGCGCGCCGCACGCCGGCGTGGTCGAGCACCGCCACCAGATCCGCCAGGTGCGCGCAGACCCCGTACGGGCCGGGAAGCGTCGCACTGCGGCCACGCCCGCGGAGGTCGGGCGCGAGTACGCACACGCGGGGGTTGCCGGCGAGGGCGCGGGCCACGGCCCGCCACGCCATATGGGACGCGGTGACCCCATGAACCGCGAGCACGACGACGTCGGCCGTGCCGGGCAGGGGTCCCGCGCGTCGGACATGCAGCGTCCCGCCGGCGACGGGGACTCCGATGCTCGCGGTGAAGGGCTCGCGGCACGCCGCCCGCGGCCCCGGGTGCCCATCGTCAACGGCCGTGATCGGGTCCATGTCCCTCTTCCTCCCGTCGCTCGGGTGTTGGCGGACACGTTGCGGCTGGCGCGCGGAAGCGGGAACTGGCCATACTGCCGGCGACGACCGTCCCGACGGCGTAACCATGCCCGACCGAGCCGTGCCGCCGCGGTCGGCACCGACCGCGACCTAGCGTGTGCTGTGCTGGCGCTACCCGCCCGCGGAGCCCGGCCGTCGTACCCTTGTCGCATGAGCCGGTACGGAAAACGCCCGGATCTGATCGTGCACGAGGAGGAGCCGTTCAACGCCGAGACCGGACTCGCCGCCCTGGCCGAGAGTCCGCTCACCGCCACGGACGCGTTCTACGTGCGCGGGCACGGCGCCGTGCCGGAGCTCGACCCCGCCACGTGGCGGCTGCGCGTGCACGGTGCCGTCGACCGCGAGCTCGACCTCTCCCTCACCACGCTCCGCGAGGCCTTCCGGGAGCGCGACGAGACGGCGACGCTGCAGTGCGCCGGCAACCGGCGGGCGGGCCTGATCGCCATCCGCGACATCCCGGGCGAGGCGCCGTGGGGTCCCGGCGCGACCGGCACCGCGACGTGGACCGGCGTCGCGCTCGCCGACGTGCTGGCGCTCGCCGGTCCGCTGGGCGACGCCACGGACGTCGGCTTCG
>JAOPZQ010000373.1 GCA_025964075.1 Solirubrobacterales bacterium
TTCGCGGACCCTCAGGGCTGGATAGACAGGTCCCACAACGGTCCTTAAGGCGGACCACGTTAGGGGTCCAGCCGCGGCTCACTGCCGCTCCCGAGCGAGAGCGGGCGCCTCGTCGGAAGCGTCATCACGTTCCGAACGGACGAACCGAGCGCGCGCCGAGCCGTCGGGGTCGCAGCCCCCTTTCCGCCTGCCAAAGCGAGAGCTTGCCGGCGCGGAGGCGAGGCGACTGGTCCCCGTCCATTCCAACTGTCTGGAGCCGGACATCGAGACGCTCGCATCCGGGGCGGAACAAGCACCGAGGGGCGGGGTTGAGGGCGCCCGCCCCCTGACTGTCGGCCCCGGGTTCGCGAGCGCGACGCCGCGGTCCGGAGTCAGTCGGGCAGGTTGAGTCGAAGGAGCCTGCCGAGGGTCCTCAGGATCGGCGTCGCGACCTTCACGGCGCGTCGGCGGCCTGGAGGAGGTCGGGGTACTGACCCACGACCTTGGCGAAGCGAGCGGCGGCACTGGGCCCGTTGGGGGAGGTCGCCTGGAGCTCGTTTTGGAGCGTCGTGAGCTTCCGCAGGTAGGCCTCGAAGTCGTGGTGGGGGTCGTGAACGTTCCGGAAGGCGGCGAACTTGCCGCTGTGGTTTCGGAACGTGTGTCGCTCTCCGGGCGGAACCGTGACCGATTCGCCCGCCCTGACCGTCCGCCACTCCGAGCCGAAGAGGAGTTCGACCTCGCCCTCGAGGACCTCGAACACCTCGACGTTGTGCGGATGGATGTGTCGCAGCGGTTCGGCGCATCGGTCGGGGAGCCGGAACTCCATGACGACCGCGTCGCCGGGCCCGCTCGGGCGCTCCAGCACCCGGTACTCGGACCCATCGAAGAGCGCGATGACGTCGTCTGGCGCCACGACGAGCAAGCTACCGCGCCGTGGGAACGGGGAGAGCAGTCGCTGGACCAGCCGCCTCAGTCCGATGGTGCAGGGCTACCCACCGGACTGCCGCAACGGGCCCAAGTGGCGCCGCCGTTCGTGCTCTTGTAGATCGCGTCCTCCCAGAACGACGCGTAGCTAGGTAGCTCGCTATTCAGTCGGCGCCCAGGGCAGGGCATCGTGCCAACGGCCGTCCCGGCCGACAGTTCTGCCATCGTGCGCGCTCGCGCGTCGGGTCCGTCCATGGCTGCTTCCTCGCTCACCGGTCGCCGTCCATCGGGGCTCGTTCACCGAGCGCCGCGCGACGCGGCTGCTGTGGCGCGCCGGCTTCGTTCCGCGGCCGGGTGATGCGCGGAGGCTCGCCCGCCTCGGCCTCGAGCGGGCGGTGCGCTCGCTCGCGCGATGCAGGGAGCCTGGCGGCTATGGCACGAGCAAGATCCGTCCGTTCACCTGTCCGGCTTCGATCCGGCGGTGTGCTTCGCCGGCGTTCTCGAGCGGCAGGCTGTCGGTGTGAAGGTCGATGAGGCCCTCACTGACGGCTTTGAGCGCGCCTTCGGCGGCGGCGCGCGCCAACTCGAGGTGGGTTGGGAGGTAGAAGCCCACGTTGAAGCCGAGGATCGCGAGATTGGAGCTCCAGAGACGGTTGGTCTCTGCGCTGTGCTGCCAGTCGCCGCTGGCGTTGCCGACGGCCAGTAGTCGGCCGAGCGGAGCCATGACGTCCAGGCTGGCGGTTCGCAGATCGCCGCCGACCGGGTCGATTACCACGTCGAATCGCTCGTCGATCAGCGCATCGCGGAATTCATCGCTGGCGATCACTCGGTCATACGGCAGTCCCGAAGTCTTGGCGGTCGCGAGACTGGTGGGCCGCACCGTGCCGACGACCTTCGAGGCGCCGAGGGTGCGAGCGACCCCGGGAAACGTGGACGCGAGGCCGCCGAGAGCGCCGTGGACGAGGACGGTCTCGCCTTGTTGCAGGTGCGCGACCCGGGTGAGCGCGAGATACGCGGTCGCGGCGTTGGGCAGGGCCGCGACGGCCAGGGCGGGGTCCACTCCTGAGCCGTCAAGGCTGGCGGCTAGTCGGGCGTCGACGACGCTGATCGACGCGTAGCCGTCCTCGGCACCGGTCCCTGACAGGGTGACCACGGGCTCGCCAACGTTGAAGCTGTCGACTCCTTCACCGAGCTCGCGGATGATGCCCGCGACCTCGAGCCCCGGCACGTATGGCGGCTGCGGCAAGCCCTCACGGTCCTTGTAGAGCCCCTGGCGAATGAAGACGTCGATAAGTCCAACGGCGGCGTGCGTGACGTCGATCGAGACCTGCCCCGGTCCTGGGATCGGATCTGGCATCTCGCGGACCTCGAAGACGTCGGGGTCGCCAAAGCGTGTGACGACTGCTGCTCTCATCCTCAGCTCCTTATTGGGGCCCAGTAGGGATAACGCAATGCTCGTGCGTTATAAGGTAGCGCAACTCGATAGCGTTATCCGGGTGACGATTCATCGCCGTGCCCGATCAGCGCAGGACAAGCGCAAACGCACCGACGATCTGCTCGCCGCCGCCCGCCAGCTGGCCACGGAGCGCGGCGGAGTTCGTCACGTCACGCTGGCCGCCGTCACCGAGCTCGCTGGCCTGCACCCTTCCGCCGTGCGCCGCTACTTCGCGAGCAAGGAGGAATTGCTGCTCGAGCTCGCCGAGCACGGTTGGGACGCCTGGCGCGACGCACTCATCGAACACCTCGCCAACGCCCGCGACCTGAGCCCACAGGCCATCGCAACGGCCATCAGCACGACGATCACCTCCCTACCCCTGTTCTGTGACCTACTGACCCACGTCCCGCTGAGCCTCGAGGGCGAAGTCGATGTCGAACGCGCCCGCCGCTATAAGACCAACAGCTTCGCCGCCTACGACACCATCGTCGAGACCCTCACAGCAGCCACCGACCAGATGACCACAGAACAGACCCAAGACCTGATCGCCGCGACGCTCGGGCTGACCGCCAACCTCTGGCAGATCTCCCACCCCACCGCCACCCTCGCCAAGCTCTACGCACAAGAGCCTCGCTGGGCCCACGCTGCGCTCAACTTCGAGCCCCGCCTGACCCGCCTACTCAAAGCCACCGCCACCGGGCTCACCGCAACAGACACCCCCACCTACTGATACGGGAATAGGGGTGATCCCGGCGAGGCCAGCTCCGTCTCGGCGCCACGTACCCGACCACCGACTACCTGCTCGACCCAACGACGACATCGACTCGCCTCGCCGAGCTCGTTGGACGTGCTCGCTCCCCCTGTCGCCGCTCCGGCACTCTCGACCAGCCTGCCGCTCGCAAACCACATCCAGACGCACCCTCAAGAGCCGAGCGAGGATCGTCCCGGGGGGAAAGCACGACCGCCACTCACAGCGCGCCGCGGACATCTGTGGGGGGCCAGGCGGTCGGCCTCAGCCCTGACGAGTTCGTCGCGCGGCGCGCGGTCCTGCAGTCCCTCGCCGGTGCCCGCCGGGTCTCGCCCGGCGTAGTGCTGCCAGGCGACGTCCCGCCGCGGGACCGGGCCGAGCTGGTCGACCACGCCCGTACCTGGCAGGCAGCCGGCGCCGGGCACCTCGCGCTGCACTTCGGCGCCGCGGACGAGGCCGACGAGCGGACGACGGGGTTCGCAGCGCGGTGGTCGCGTGCGGGCCGTTGGCGCCGCCGGCTTGTCGCGTCCAACAACGATGCGCCACCTGACATTTACGTGACACGTCATTGACGGTGCGGGAGATCGGCGAGCGCCTCGTCTGCGAGAGCGGCAGCCCGAGCCGTCTGGTCGCCACTGTCGTCACCCCGGGGCTGCTCGCTCGCGGCCAGCGCGCCGGCGATCGGCGGGCGGTGGAGCTGTCGCTAACACGCGCCGGCACGTCCGCGGCACGGGACGTCGCCGTCGCCGAGCGCCGGTTGCACGACTGGCTCTCCGGAACGCTGAGCGCCAGGGAACCCGAGGCCATGGTCAAGACCCTGCGCAAGCTGGTGGCCGACCGTCCCGCCGGCGCGGCGGTCGCCCGCCGCCGTGCCGAGGCCTGATCGCCCGCTGGAGGGCTGGCGGGCCCATGTCGGCGCGGCCGTGAGCGGATCGCCGGCCTCGAGGTGTCAGGCGCTAACGCGCTGGGGCAGCAGTGCGTCGCCCAACTCCCGCCAGTACGGCATCGCCGATTGCCCGGGCTCGATGCCGATCACCTGCACGCCTACATGGTCGGCACCCGCCTGCACATGGCCCTGCAGCTTCTCGACGATCGTGTCCAGCTCGCCCCAGAAGACGAAGTCATCGACGATGCGATCGCTGAGGCCGTTGGCGATCTCCTCCTCGGAGTAGCCCAGGCGACGTAACTTCGCGATGTTGTAGCTGCCGGCCAGCTCCACGTGCAGATGCTCGCGCGCGATTGCCCGGGCGGTGTCGGGGTCGGATTCGAAGAGCACCGCGTGCTCGACGCCGAGGAACGCCTCGGGACCGAGGATCTCCCGCGCCTGGGAGGTGTGCGCCACGTTGACGTGGTACGTGTGTGCGCCGGCGGACCGGTCCCGCGCCAGCCGGAGCATCTTGGGGCCGTAGGCGGCAAGGATCCGATGGATCGGCGCCTCGGGGATCGGGTTCGGCGTCTGCAGCGCGTCCATCTCGTCCAGGTACTCGATCATCGCCGCCATTGGCTTCGTGCCGGGCTTCTCGCCGCCGACGCCGAGCCCGAGCACATGGCGGTTGGGATAGGCGTCCGCGAGCAGCAGGCTCGCCCCGAACGTCCAACGCGCTTCGCGCGACCAGATGCGCGCAATGCCGTTGATGATGTGCATCTGCTCGGTGCAAGAGAGTAGGTAGCCCGCGTGGGTCAGGGCCTCGCGCCCGTCGCGCTCGGGAATCCAGAACGCGCGCCACCCCTGTTCCTCGAGCTCCTGGATCGACTCGCGCATCTGCGCGGCCGGCTGGTCCTCGAAGCCAAACGTCCAGATCCCGAACTGTCCGAGATCGAGCCCATCGATGCTGCCCATCGAGCGTCTCCTAGCGGTTGCCGATTAGTACGGATCGCAGTATCGCAGATTGTCGATGTATCGCTGGGACCCGCGGAGCTGCGCGGCCATGTATGCCGACCTCGCGGTCGACAGGCTGAATGCGGCGCGTGCGTCATCAGGCATATCGACATCCTTCGAAACGTCGGTACCTACCTATAATTCCGGGTCTCATGGCGGACGTCGCCGTCTCACCAGATCCCGAACTCGTTCGCGCGCTGCGGGCACTGTCGAACCCGATGCGACTGCAGCTGTTGCTGTGGTTGCGCGAGCCGGAGCGCCATTTCTCGCCGGAGGGGGCGATCGCCGACCCGGTCGCGGTCGGAGTGTGCGTCAGCCACATCCAGGCCAAGTCCGGGCTCGCCCAGTCGACGGTGTCGGCTTACATGGCCGAGCTGCAGCGGGCCGGGCTGGTGCATGCCACTCGGGTGGGCAAGTGGACGCATTACAAGCGTGACGAGCAGCGCATCGGCCAACTGGTCGACCTGCTCGGACAGACGCTCTAGGGCACATACCTGCGTTCCCTGAGTCGGATCAAATGCCCAATGAGGCTCTCGTGCGAGTCGACGCAGTCGGCGAAGCCGGCCTGGCGGATCTTGATCGTGCTCTGCACCATGTCGAACCCCGAGTTCCAGACCCC
>JAOPZQ010000264.1 GCA_025964075.1 Solirubrobacterales bacterium
GCCCAGGCGCGAGGCCCGCGAGCCGGCGGCGCACGGCGCGGTCGAGCACGCGCGAGTGGGCCCCGCCGAGCACCGAGCCGTCGTCGGCGATCGCTTCGGGCCCGGCCTCGGACGCGATGCGCGCGAGCTCGCGCACGACGAGCGGGTTGCCGCCGGCGGCGGCGTGACACCGCGCGCACAGCTCCTCGCCGGCCGCCCCGTCGAAGCGGCGGACGACCCCGGCGCTCCCCGTTTCGCTGAGCGGTCCGACGGCGAGCGTGACCGTGGCGGGCTCGGCGGCGAGCAGCTCGGTGAGCTCGGGCGGCGCACCCGCCTCACCGGGGCGCAGCGCGATGACGAGCGCGATCGGCATGTCCTCGACGCGCCGGGCGAGATGCAGGAGGGCCCGCGCCGACGCCCGATCCGCCCACTGGGCGTCGTCGACCGTGATCAGCAGCGGGCGCTCGTCGGCCAGCCCCCACGCCAGCCAGTAGAGCGCATGGGCGACGAGCTGGGAGGCCTCGCGGCCGGGCGCCGCGCCGCCGAGCAGGACCTCTCCGGCGAGGCCCGCGGCGCCCTCGAGCAGGCGCTCGCGCTCGGCCGGCGACGCCGCGCGCAGCGCCGGCTCGAACAGCTGCCGGGCGATTCCGAACGGGAAGTCGCGCTCGAGCACGTCGGCGCGCGCGGCGAGCACCCGCAGCCCACCCGAAGCCAGCTCCACCGCCTCCGAGAGCAGCGCGCTCTTGCCCATCCCCGCCGCGCCCTCGACGAGCACCGTCGCGCCGGCGCCGTCGACCGCCGCCGCGAGGACGCGTCCGATCGCATCGAGCTCCTCGTCCCGTTCGATCAGCGCGGCCGTGCCCTTCCCCGTGGCGGTGGCGTCCATCGCTAGGGCGTAGACGACCAAAACCGCGGCGGCGAGTCAAATCGCCGGGGTCGCGCCCTCGGGGTTCAGGCGGGAAAAGTCCAGGGTGTGCGCCCGCTTGAGTGCCGCGGCCGGTCCTGGTCTGATCGGTCGATGGCGGACCGACACGCGCGCGCGGGGCCCGCGCCCCCCGTCAGGCCGCCGCCGGTCCGGGCGACGCGCCGGGGCGCCTCGTACGACGCGGACGTCCTCCACCTGCAGCGGACCATCGGGAACCGAGCCGTCCGCCGGTTGCTGGAGACGCGGACGCGGATGCTCGCGCGCTTCGCCGAGGGCGAGCACAAGCTGATCGGCGACACCGCGTGGGGCTCGGCCGAGCAGTTCGAGCTCGCGCCGGGCGTCAAGATCTCGTTCGGCGACGCGGTCGCCCTGGGCGACTACTTCGAGTCCTTCGACCGGATGAGGGACCTGGCCGGCAGGCCGGGCAAGGGCGCCGGGACGCGCGGCGAGCTGCTCTACGTCCTGTGGGTCGACATCTGGGACAAGCCGGCGAAGGCGAAGCTGGGCGAGTGGTACGACAAGTCCGCGGTGTTCCACCGTGAGCAGCTCACGTCGTACTTCGACTCCCGGAACATCGGGCACTTCCCGAACCCGGTCGAGGGCGATCTCAAGCGCCCGCGGCGCGAGCTCGACGTCCGGCGCGACAAGGAGGGCGACCCGGTCGGCGGCGGTGCGACGTACCGCAAGTGGCACGAGGAGGCGATGAGGAAGGCCTACGAGGCGGGCTTGCACTACGCCGGCGTGCGGACCGAGAAGTTCGACGAGGCGGTGCTCACCGACGGGTTCGCGTGCCACTTCCTGACCGACGCGTTCTCCGCGAGCCACGTCACGACCCCGCGGCTGAGCATCAAGGAGTACTGGAACAAGAAGGTCCCGAGCTTCGACAGGAAGATCGTCGGCTGGCTCGCCGACAAGATCGACCACGGCAAGTGGAAGTGGTACGAGCGCGGCGGTGCCTACCTCGTGGAGGGGTCGAGCATCCACGCGGCGGCCCTGAACAAGCTCGCCCACAAGCTCACCGGCTTCGGCTTCGGCGACCTCGTCTCGCTCGTCGTCCACGACGTCAACGGCTCTCGCGGCGTCAAGGCGACCGTCGGCGGCAAGCCGGTCACGCTCGTCGGGGACAGCGGGATCCTGCAGAAGGGCAGGGTGACCCCGAAGGGCCAGGCGACCTTCGACGCCGCCACGGAGGCGGCCAGGGCGAGCATCGGCGAGGTCCAGGACGCCTACATCGCCGCGGCGACCAGCCGGACGGACTACGCCACGTTCCGCGCCGGCCTGACCAAGGCCGACGGCCTCTACGCCGGGGAGCGGCTGATGCCCGTCCCGGTCAGCGACGATGCGCTCGCGTGGCGATACGCCGGCGTCGACAGCTTCCTCGCCGATGCCCGGATGAACGAGGCGCTCGTCGAGTGGGGCCGCGTGCGGGGACACAGCTTCGCCGCGGGTCTCGAGGACTTCAATCCCAAGGCGCAGGAAGTGGTCAAGCGGGTGCTGATCGCTCCGCTCACGTCCGGCGACGAGGACCAGGTCCGGCAGGTGCTCCGCGAGATCGTGGATACGAAGGTGCCGTAGGCTCAGCCTTTGCCGGACCGCCCGCCGGCCTATCGAGACCGGCGATGACGCGTTACCGGAATCGGGCGGAAGCCGGCCGGCTGCTCGCTAACCGATTGGTCCACTACGCCGATCGTGACGACGTCATCGTGCTCGGCCTGCCGCGCGGCGGCGTCCCGGTCGCGTTCGAGGTCGCGCGGGCGCTGGGCGCTCCGCTGGACGTCTTCCTCGTGCGCAAGCTCGGCGTGCCGGGACACGAGGAGCTCGCGATGGGCGCGATCGCCTCGAACGGCACGCGGGTGCTGAACGCCGAGGTGCTCGCCGCGGCGGGCATGACCCCAGACGCCGTCGAGGCCGTCGCCGCGCGCGAGAAGCTCGAGCTCGACCGGCAGGAGCGCGCGTATCGCGGCACGCGGCCGCCGCCCGACCTCGACGGGAAGGTCGTGATCCTGGTCGACGACGGGCTGGCGACGGGCGCCACGATGATGGCGGCGGTCGAGGCGGTGCGCGAGGAGGGTCCGGCGCGGGTGGTCGTCGCGGTCCCCGTGGCCGAGCCCGACGTCTGCGAGGAGCTCAGGCGGCGCGTCGACGACGGCATCTGCCTCTCGACGCCGCAGCCGCTGCGCTCCGTCGGCGCGTGGTACGACGACTTCGCGGAGACGGGCGACTACGAGGTTCGCAAGCTCCTCGAGCAGGCGGCGCGCGACCTCGACGAGGGTGCGACCGTCCCGGTGCACGAGCTCGCCGGCGCCCCGAACGACTACGACGACGTGATCGAGCGGGCGGCCGCCGCGTCGTATGTCCTCATCGGCGAGGCGACGCACGGGACCGACGAGTTCTACCGCGAGCGCGCCGAGATCACGAAGCGGCTGATCGCCGAGGCGGGCTACACGACGATCGCGGTCGAGGCGGACTGGCCGGACGCGTACCGCGTCAACCGCTACGTGCAGGGCGAGAGTGACGACGACACCGCTGACGAGGCGCTCTCAGACTTCCGCCGCTTCCCCGTGTGGATGTGGCGCAACAGGGTCGTCGAGGAGTTCGTCGGCTGGCTGCGCGACCACAACGACGGGCTCGCCGACGAGAACGAGAAGGCGGGCTTCTACGGCCTCGACCTCTACAGCCTGCACCGCTCGATGGAGGCGGTCGTCGCGCATCTCGAGGAGGTCGACGCGGAGGCGGCGCAGCGCGCCCGGGAGCGGTACTCGTGCTTCGACCACTTCGGGCCGGACCCGCAGGTCTATGCCTACGAGGCGGGCATCGCCGGTGCCGAGCCGTGCGAGCGCGAGGCGGTCGACCAGCTGATCGAGCTTCAGGCCAACTCGATCGACGACACGCTCCTCGGCGAGGACCGCCACTTCTACGCCGAGCAGAACGCCCGCCTCGTCGCCAACGCGGAGCGGTACTACCGGGCGGTGTACCGGGGAGGCGCGCTCAGCTGGAACCTCCGCGACCGCCACATGGCGGAGACGCTGGAGGCGCTCGTCGAGCACCTGCGTCTCGACCGCGGCCGCGCAAAGGTCGTCGTCTGGGCCCACAACTCCCACGTCGGCGACGCGCGGGCGACCGAGCTCGGCCGTGCCGGCGAGCTGAACCTCGGCCAGCTCGTGCGCGAGCGCCACCGGCGCCGAGCGCTGCTCGTCGGCTTCACCACGTTCTCGGGGACCGTGAGCGCGGCGACGGAGTGGGGCGGCGCCGCGGAGCGCATGCGGGTCCGCCGCGCCATCACCGGAAGCTGGGAGGAGCTCTTCCACCGCCGTCGCCTGTCGAGGTTCCTCGTCGACGCCGAGCGGCTGGCCGGAACGCGGCTCGAGCGCGCGATCGGCGTCGTGTACGTGCCGCAGACCGAGCGTCAGTCCCACTACTTCCAAGCCCGGCTCGCCAACCAGTTCGACTTCGTCGTGCACATCGACGCGACGAACGCGGTCGAACCACTCGCCGTGCGCAGCGAGCGGTTGGCGGGCGACCTGCCGGAGACCTTCCCCTGGGGGGTGTAGAGATGGCAATGCGCCTGAATCGGACCGCGTACGACTACGCGAAGCAGTTGGTGAACGACGGACACTTCGTCCTCGACGAGCGAGACGACTGGAGCGAGCACCAGCCGACGGCCGCCCAGGAGAACAAGTTCATCGAGGAGGACGGCTGGCGTGCCTACGCGAGGTGGCACCTCGGCGTCGACCACGACCGACCCGAGGACACCAAGGGGCGCTACGGCTTCCCCTACGGCGACTTCCAGGACGTCCACCGGTGCGGGGTTCTGAGCGCCGAGTCGCGCGCGGCGCAGAACGATTACGACGACATCGAGAAGGCCTGCGCCCACCTGCACGGGATGCTGGACGCCCACGTGGGCGCCAAGCAGCGGTAGCTGGCGGTTCCGAAGACTACGCCGCGTCGAACGCCGGGTCGGCGGCGTGCCGCTCCGCCGCGGCCTTCTCCGGCGGCTGGATGACCGTGACGGCCACGGCGATCGCGGCGAGCACCAGCGCCGCGCCGATCAGGAACGCGAGGTGGTAGCCGCTGGTGAGAGCGGAGAGCGTGGGCTTGCCGGCCTGGATGAGGTGGTGGCTGCGCGTGGTCGACGCGGTCGCGAGGACCGCGAGGCCGAGCGCGCCGCCGACCTGCGCGGCGGTGTTGACGAGGCCCGAGGCCAGGCCCGCGTCCTCGGGTGTCGCGCCGGACATCGCCAGCGTCATCAGCGCCGGGAACGCGAGGCCCGCGCCGGTGCCGAGGAGGATCATCGTCGGCAGCACGTGCTGCACGTAGTTGCCGTTCACGGGGGCCAGCGAGAACAGCACGAGCGCGAGGGCGATCAGCGCCATGCCGGGAACGAGCAGGTTCCGGGCGCCGAATCGAGTGACCAGCCGCTCGGTGTAGCGGAGCGACAGCGTCCCCATGATGATCGTCACCGGCAGGAAGGCGAACCCGAGCTGCAGGGCGTCGTAGTGCAGGACCCGCTGCACGTACAGGGCGCCGAGGAAGAACATCCCGAACATGCCCGCGACCGACAGCGCCTGGACGAGGTTCGCGCCCGAGACGTTGCGGGACCGGAAGATCCGCAACGGCATGATCGGGTTGCGCGCGCGGGACTCGCGCACGACGAACGCCACGAGCAGGGCCAGCGCGCCCGCGCCGAGGCCGAGCGTGCGGCCCGAGCCCCAGCCGTAGTCGGCGGCCGGCTTGACGATCGTGTACACGCCGAGCATCAGCGCGCTCGTGACCAGCGCGGCGCCGGGGATGTCGGCGCCCTGGGCGAACCCGAGGCCCTTGTCGCGGGGGAGGACCCGCTGCGCCACGGCGGCGGTCGCGATTCCGATGGGGATGTTGATGAAGAAGATCCAGTGCCAGTTGATCGACTGCGTGAGCACGCCGCCGGCGAGGAGGCCGACGGACCCGCCGGCGGAGGCGACGAACGCGTAGACGCCGATGGCCTTCGCCTGCTCGCGCGGCTCCTGGAACATCGTCACGATCATCCCGAGGATGACCGCGGAGGTCATCGCGCCGCCGGCGCCCTGGACGAACCGGGCGACGACGAGCAGCCACTGGGTCTGCGCCAGGCCGCACACCAGCGACGCGACGGTGAATACGGCGAGGCCGACCATGAAGACGTTCTTGCGACCGAGGAGGTCGCCGAGCCGGCCGAAGAGCAGCAACAGCCCGCCGAACGAGATCAGATAAGCGTTCACGACCCACGCGAGGGTCGACTGCGAGAACCCGAGGTCGTCCTGGATCGACGGCAGCGCGACGTTCACGACGGTGACGTCGAGCACGATCATCAGCATCCCCACGCAGAGGACGTTGAGGGCGATCCAGCGGTTCTTGTCAGCCATGGCGTCGATCTCCTGAACCTAGCGTTTGTCCCTGAGACCGTGCGGCTCGCGGAAACTCATCGCTCCGCGGGTCATCGGCGCTCCTTCCGGGTCTTCGGCTGCCAGAACGCGATCTCCGCCCCGGCGGGCTCGGTGACGACGCTGCGCCATCCGGCCGGGCCCTCGCGCGGCTCGAGCAGCACGGAGGCCCCCAGCCCTCGGGCGCGCTCGGTCGCCGCGGCGACGTCGCCGACCTCGACGTACGGCAGCCACAGCGAGCGGTTCGTACCGCGTTCCACCATGCCGCCCCCGACCCCGCGGCCCAGGTCGAGCGCGTGATAGGAGCCGGCGCCCGACTCGATCCGCTCCTCCGGCCAGCCGCACAGCCCCTCGTAGAACGCGCGGGCCTGCCGGAGATCCGTGGTCTGGAGCTCCAGGTGCACGACGGGATTGGAGCGGAGTCGCCTCAACGTTCTGCCGTCATGACTCCCGCGCGGCGCGGAACTCATCGAGGACGTCGATTACCCTGGGGCCATGACCGGCGCCACGCATGCCCCGACCCCGAGGGACCGCGCCCTGCTCGCGACCGCGCGCCGCGGCGACGAGGACGCCTACCGACGCCTCGTCGAGCCCTATCAGGGCGAGTTGCACGCCCACTCCTACCGGATGCTCGGCTCGGTTCACGACGCCGAGGACGCGCTCCAGGAGGCGCTGATCCGCGCCTGGCGCGGCCTCCCCCGGTTCGAGGAGCGCAGCTCGCTCCGCTCCTGGCTCTACCGGATCGCTACGAACACGTGCCTCGACGTGATCTCCCGGCGGCCCACGCGCGTGCTCCCGATCGACTACGGCCCGGGCGCCGAGCCGCACGACTCCCCGGGCATCCCGCTCACCGAGTCGGTGTGGGTCGAGCCCTATCCGGACGAGCGGTTCGGGGTCGAGGACGGCAACGCGTCGCCCGAGGCCATCTACGAGCAGCGCGAGAGCGTCGAGCTCGCGTTCATCGCCGCCCTCCAGCACCTGCCCGCGCTCCAGCGGGCGGTGCTGATCCTCCGCGCGGTCCTCGGCTTCTCGGCCCAAGAGGTCGCCGACACGCTCGAGACGAGCGTCGCCTCGGTCAACAGCGCGCTCCAGAGGGCCCGCAAGGCCGTCGACGAGAAGCGCCCCGAGCGCAGCCAGCAGACGACCTTGCGCGAGCTCGGCGACGAGCGCCTCCAGCAGCTCGTCCAGGCGTACACCGAGGCGATCCAGGCCGGAGAGGTCGAGCAGGTCGTGAAGCTGCTGACCGAGGACGCCACCTGGTCGATGCCCCCGATGCCGGCCTGGTACCGCGGCCGCGAGGCGATCGTCGCGTTCCTCGAGGAGTACCCGCTGCGCGAGCGCTGGCGCCACGTGCCCACCCGGGCGAACGGGCAGGCCGCGGTCGGCTGTTACATGTGGGACGCCGAGCGGGAGATCTACGCGGCGGCGGTCCTCGACGTGCTCACGATCCGCGGTGACCGGATCGAGGAGGTCACGGCGTTCGTGTCGCCGTGGGTGTTCCAGCGCTTCGGCGACGCCGCGGGCTCGATGACGCCCGACGCGTTCCGGCGCTTCGGGCTGCCCGACGAAGTCCCCGCCTAACGGACTGCGGCGGCCGCGGTCGGAGCGCCCCGCGGCAGCACCCCTCGCACGACCACGGTCTCCTCCCGGTCACCGGTCAGCACGCCGCGGTCGCGCAGCCAAGCGGCGCGGCCGGCGAGCAGCGGCCCGAGGGGGCCGGCTCGCCGCGCGACTACATCCGCGTGCAGTCCCGAGCCGCGCAGGGCGCGCAGGGTCCTCTCCACGCCGTTGACGGACGAGTGGACGGTGAGGATCGTCCCCCCCTCCTCGAGATGCCGGACAGCGACCCGGCAGATGCGGTCAAGCACGGCTCGACCGTCGCGGCCGCCCTCCCAGGCTCGCTCGGGCCCGGCCTCGGGCGGATCGTCAGACGGCGACGGCAGGTACGGCGGATTGGACACGACGAGATCGAAGCGCCGGCCGGCGACCGCGCCCCACAGGTCCCCCACGCGGGCTGCGATCCCAACGCCGTTCAGCCGTGCGTTGATCCACGCCGTCGCCGCCGAGAGCCGCGACACGTCGACCGCGACCACCTCGCCGGCGCCGGCCCGAGCGGCGGCGATCGCGAGCACGCCGCTGCCCGTGCACAGGTCGAGGACCGAAGCCCGCGGCGGGAGGTGCTCGACGAGGACGTCGGCCAGCAGCCACGAGTCGCTTCTCGGTTGGAAGACGCCCGGCGGGGTGATAAGTCGCACGTGCCTCGCGTACCCGCGGTCGTCGACGACCTCACGATCGGTCTGGAGGAGGAGGTCTTCGTCGTCGAGCCGGATACGCTCGAGCTCGCGCCGCGCGCCGCCGCGGTGCTCCGAGGGCTCGCCGGCGACTCGCGCTTCAAGCCCGAGCTTCTGGCGTCGCAGATCGAGATCGTGACGCCACCGTGCTCGTCCGCACGCGATGCCGTCCGGATCCTCGCGGACGGCCGGCGGACCCTACGTGAGCGCACCGGAGCGATCGGCGCCGGCGTGCACCCGCTCGCGCCGGTCGAGGGAGAGCTGAGCGCGGGCGAGCACTACGAACGGATCGAGGCGATGTACCGCGTCGTGGCCAGGCGGCAGCTCGTGGCCTCCCTGCAGGTTCATGTCGCCGTCCGCGAACCCGGCCGGGCGCTCGCGGTGTACAACGCCCTGCGCTCATATCTCCCCGACATCGCGGCGCTCGCAGCGAACGCTCCCTTCCAGGCGGGGCGCGACTCGGGCTTCGCATCGATCCGACCGACGATCTCGACGATGCTCCCCCGGCAGGGCGTGCCGCCGCCGATCGCGAGCTGGCCTGCGTTCGCCGAGGAGCTCGCGTGGGGCGCCGCCGCCGGCGCCCTGCCCGAGGCGCGAAGCTGGTGGTGGGAGCTCCGGCCCCACATGAAGTACGGAACGCTCGAGGTACGTGTCGCCGATACGCAGGTCTCCTCGCGCGACAGCGCGGGAGTCGCCGCGTTCGTCCACTGCCTTGCCGCATGGCTTGCGACCCGTCACGACGCGGGCGAAACGCTCCCCGTCCACGAGACCTGGCGGATCGCGGAAAACCGATGGTCCGCGTGCAGCGATGGCATCCACGGCCGGATGGCGGACCTCGTGACCGGCGCGACCGAGTCCACCGGCGACCGGCTGGAGCGCCTGATCGACGCCATGGCACCGACGGCCGCGCAGCTCGGCTGCGCCCCGGAGCTCGAGCTGGCGCGAGACCTCTCCCGGGACAACGGCGCCACGCGTCAACGCCGAATCGCGGACGCCGAGGGCGTCGCGTCGATGGTGCGCTGGCTCGCGGAGGAGTTCGCGCTCGCCGGCGGCTCCTCGGGATTCCGAGATTGGTCGCGGCCCGCCCGGGAAGACGTCCGCCGATGACACTCGATCGCGATCAGCCCGCGGCTCCGCTCGCGATCCAGCTTCCGATCGGGCTCGAGCAGCCCGTCTCGCCCGATGTGGTGCGGGCGCTGATCCTCGCAGGACTCGCGGCACGCCGCGACGGCCGGCTCGAAGCCGACTCCGGCGACCTCATCGCGGCTCTCGCCAGCCTGCCCGAGGAGCCGTCGGCGCCCCCGGCATCCCGGCCGACGCCGAGCGCGGGGAGGGGCGGCCGCGTCGCGGCGAGCGTGACCCCCTACCGCGACGGGCCGTACCTGCTCCGCGGCGAGTTCGCCCTTCGCGACCAGGGCGGCGCGCCCATCGAGACCCACCGAGCGACGGTCGCGCTCTGCCGGTGCGGCAGGTCGAAGATACGACCGTTCTGCGACGGCACGCACAAGGCCATCGGCTTCCAGGCGGCGAGCGGCGCCGAAGCGTCGACCCCGGACGCTTGAACGCAAGCTCACGTGCGCCGGGCCGCCCTCCGGAGGGAGGACTCGCCGCGCCTCCACGCCGCCAGCAGATGATCCGCCCACCGACGCTCGACGGCCAATAGCGCCCGCGCCCCGAACACGATGTCGGCGGCGAGCGCCGGCTCGGCCGCGGCCAGTCCACCGGCGAGATCCCACGCCGCGATCTGCTCGTGCACCGCGTCCGCTTCGACGTGCTCGTCGAAGAAGTCGGTCGCGTCGGGGCCGAAGCGCAGCCGCCTCAGCGCGTTCCCATAGCGGCGGTTCGGGAGCGAGGAAGTCATCTCGAACGCGGCCAGGTGCCCCACGATCGCGCCCCGGAGACGCCGGTGCAGTCCGCACAGGGACATCAGGTTGACGGTCGCGAGCGTGACGCCCGGGATCGCGTCCAGGTACGCGCCGTAGGCCGGATCGAGTCCGGTCGCCGCCAGCGCCTTCGCGAACAGCGCCGCATGAGCGCGCTCGGCCGACCCGCCCCCGTACTCGTCGGCCTGCACCTCCACCAGCGCGGCCTTCGGCGCCCCCGCCAGCCGGGGTATGGCCCACGAATGCGGATCCGCCTCCTTCAGCTGGTAGGCGGAGCGATGCACCATGAACTCGCGTACCTGCTCGAGGATCGCCCGGGCTTCCACGAAGCGCGACAGCGACGGTCCGTCGTCCTCCGCCACGATGCGGCTCACCGCCGCACCGACCTCGATGAGCTCGTCGTCGTCGGCCGCCGGTACGAGCGCCCTCACCGCATCTTCGAACGGGCGCTCGAGGGCGGCCCGGAAACGCAGCAGCCCGGGGTCCCACTCCCAGTCGGGGTCGACGTCCTGGAGGTCGGCGTAGTGCAGCTCGTAGCACACGTACAGCGCGATCTGCAGGTCCTCGTCCCCGATCGGGTCGGCAGGCCGCGCCGTCTCGTCGAGCGGCTCGAGCGCGGCGCCGGGAGCGGCGCGCAGCGCCGCGAAGAGCCGGGTGGACAGCGGACCCCGCGGCTGTGGCAGGACGATGCGTCGCGTACAACCGACCACGCTGAGCTCCGAGGGGAAGAGCATGGGGGCTCGTACCCCCGGCGCGTCGGCCGTTATCGAGAAGTCGGCGGCTGAGGTTCGCTCCCGGTCGTGCCTCTAGCTCGGCGAGCTGCCGGCAGACCGAACCCTGGGGACGATGTCCCGCCCCGTCAACGGCTCGTGACAGTGCGAGCAGGCGAGATAGGGCTCGGCGGGTTTGCCACAGGAACGGTGAATGAGCTCGAGCGCATCGGCATCCTCCTCCGTGGCCAGGTGCTGGTCGGCCCAGCGCATCAGGCCGACGATCGCCGGATAGAGGGCAAGCGCCCGCTCGGTCAGCCGGTACTCGTACCAGTCGGGGTCGGTGCGGTAGCGGACGCGGTCGAACATCCCGTCGGCGACCAGTCGCCGCAGCCGATCGGCGAGGACGTTGCGCGCGATTCCGAGATTGCGCTGGATCTGGCCGTAGCGGCGCACCCCGAAGAACGCCTCGCGGAGGATCAGGAACGTCCAGCGGTCGGTCAGGACGTCGAGGGCGAGCTCGACCGCATCGCGCGGAGGGCGGGCGGGCGTGTGGTTTCTCGCGGGCAACTAGTTCATTTCTCGCGGCTAGATCGTGATCAAAACTGGTTTTGCTGCGCAATCATAGAGGCCGTCCAGCCGCAGACCAAGGAGCTCCTCGCAATGGCAACCGGTAACGCCGACCCGGCCGACCTTCAGCCCACTTCGCTCACGTCAGGACGGGACGCCGCGCTGCCGGCATCCGCCGAGCGGCGGAAGGTTCGCTTTCGCAGCGGCGACACGACGTGCGCTGCCTGGCACTACCCCGGGACGAACGGCGGCTGCGTGGTCATGGCCCCCGGTTTCGCGGTGACCAAGGAGCCGGGAACCGACCCGTTCGCGACGCCCTTTCACGAGGCCGGGTTCACGGTGCTGGCGTTCGACTTCCGCCGCTTCGGGGAGAGCGGGGGTCAGCCGCGGCAGATCGCGCGGCCCGGCGAGCAGCGGGCCGACCTGCAGGCCGCGATCGCCTTCGCGCGCACCCTGCCGGGAGTCGACCCCACCAGGGTCGCGATCTGGGGCTTCTCGCTCGCGGGCGGCCACGTCTTTCCCGTCGCGTCTCGCGACCCCGATCTGGGGGCGGCGATCGCGCTGTCGGCGAACGCCGACGGTCAGGCAGCCTCGCGAAACGCGATGCGCTACCAGGCCCCTCTCGCGCTCCTGCGCCTGACCGGCCGCGGGCTCCTCGATGCCCTCGGTGGCCTTTGCGGCCGGGAGCCCCTGCTGGTGCCGCTCGCCCGGGAGCGTGGGACGGTCGCGGTGTTCGCGGCGCCCGGCGCCCTCAAGGGTGACGAGGCGCTCAACCCTGGCAACAGGTATCCGGACTGGCAGCAGGCGGTCGCCGCCCGCTCCGCTCTGCGCGTCAGCTTCTACCGGCCGGGTCGCGTCGCCGCTCGCGTCGAGTGTCCCCTGCTGGTGCTCGCCTACGACCAAGACGACGCCGCTCTCGCCGGCCCCGCCGTCCGCGCCGGGAACCAGGCTGCCCTCGGAGAGGTCGTGCGGTTGCCCGGTGGGCACTACGAGCCCTACATGGACGGTCACGAACAGGCCGTCGTCCTCCAGCTGTCGTTCCTGCGTCGGCATCTTCTTGACGGCTCGCAGGCGAGCGCAGCGCAGTCGCCGGCGTCTTCCGCGGCCGCGCGATAGCGAGCGACGATGACGAACGACATCGAGCTCTCCGCCGGAACGATCGAATACGAGGACACCGGTGGCGAGGGGCCCGCGATCGTGCTGCTGCCCGGCCTCATGATGGACGCTTCGCTGTGGGAGGAAGGTGATCGCCGAGCTGAACGACGTCACGCTCGTCGGCAACGACACCGGCGGTGCCCTCGTCCAGCTGCTCGCCGGCGACGGGGCGCCCCGCGTCAGCCGGATCGTGCTCGTCTCCTGTGACGCGTTCGACAACCTTCCCTCCGGGCCTCACCGGCAAGACGCTGGTGCTGACCGGCAAGCTCTCGCCGACGATGTTCGGGCTGTTCACGCAGCAGATGCGCCTCCGGCCGTTCAGGCGCCTACCCCTCGCCTTCGGCTGGCTGACGATGCGAGGGGACGCCGCCACCGCCCGCTGGATCAAGCCGGTCTTGACGCAGCGCGAGATCCGCCGTGACACGGTGCGAGTGCTCCGCGGGATCGCGGCGGAGCGGGATCTCATGCTCGATGCGGCCGAACGCCTGCGGGGCTTCATCGGCTGCCCGGCGTTGACCCGCGCAGCTACTCTGTAGGTAGTTGTTCGCTCAATCAAGGACTTGACCCGTGGACGTTGAGATCTGGTCTGACATCGCGTGTCCGTGGTGCTACATCGGCAAGCGCCGCTTCGAGGCGGCCCTCGCGCGGTTCGAGCACCGCGACGAGGTGCGCGTGGTATGGCGCAGCTTCGAGCTCGATCCGACGGCGCCGCGGGAGCGTGAGGGGGATCGCGCGGCGCGCCTCGCGCAGAAGTACGGAATGACGATCCAGCAAGCGCGGGAGGCCGAGCGGAGCGTGGTTGACGCGGCGGCTGGCGACGGTCTCGACTTCCGCTTCGATCTTCAGCGCAGCGGCGCGACGTTCGACGCCCACCGGATCGTGCATCTCGCCGCGCGCCACGGTCTCCAGGACGCGATGAAGGAGCGCCTGATGCGCGCCTACTTCACCGAGGGTGAGCTCGTCGGCGACCACGACGCGCTCGCCCGCCTCGCCGCCGAGGTGGGGCTCGAGCAAGACGAGGTTCGCGAGACGCTGGCCGCCGACCGCTACGCCGAAGCCGTCCGCGAGGACGAGCGCATGGCCCGCGAGCTCGGCATCTCGGCGGTGCCGACCTTCGTGATCGACCGTGCGCTCGGCGCCTCCGGTGCTCATCCGCCGGAGGCGTTGTCGGACCTGCTGCGCCAGGGATGGGCCAACCGCGTCGCCGTCCCGGTAGCCGCAGGCGGCGAGGCGTGCGGCATCGACGGCTGCTAGCGGGCGCGGCGCGAATCGGCTCAGCCGTGCAGCCGGACCAGCGGATCCTCGAAACGCCTCACCGGCCGTGGGAAGTTGTGTTGCGCGAGCGCGGCGTTGCTCGACGTGACGGTCTGGATCGGAGCGTCGATCTTGCCGGGCACCGGCTCCCGGCGTATCGCGGCCAGGCACGCTTCCACCGCGAGCTGCCCGATCGTGTAGGGGTACTGGGCCACGGTCGCTGACATCCCTCCGTTCTTCACGGCAGCCAGCGCCGTCGGGATGCCGTCCACGCCGATCACCGCGATCTTGCCGCTCTTCCCCGTGGCGCGAACCGCAGCGGCGCTGCCGAGCGCCATTTCGTCGTTGACCGCGAAGAAGCCGCTGACCGATGTCCTCGAGCGGAGCAGCTCCGCGGTTGCGAGCGTGGCTCGCTGGCGATCGAAGTCCGCCGCGATCGTCTGGGTCACGTCGAACCGCCCGCGGGCGCCCGCGATGAAGCCCTCGGTGCGAGCCCCGCTGCTCGCGTCGCCGGGGATCCCCGCGATCACCGCGACCTTGGAGCCGCGCGGCACGAAGCGCGCCATCGCGGCCGCCGCGAGACGCCCCGCGGCGACGTTGTCCGTGCCGATGTAGGTGGTGATCCCGACCCCGAGCGCCTTGGCCGCCTGTCGGTCCACCGGCGAATCGATGTTGACGATCGGCGTCCCTCCCGGAATCTGCGCCAGCGGTTGGATCAAGTTCGTCCTGCTGATCGGGTTGACCACGTAGCAGCCAGCCGGCTGCGATGTCAGGGACTGGAGTGCCGAGGCCTGGCCGGCGGTGTCCTGCAGTCCGATCGCCGCCTGCACCGTGATCCGCACGCGGCGCTGCGTGGCCGCCGCAACCAGGCCGTCCCTCATCGTCACGAAGAACGGGTTGTCGAGGCCCTTGATCACCGCTGCCACTCCGGCGCTGCGGCCGTCCGGTCCCGAGTCGCCGCCGGTGCCGCAGCCAACGACAGACATTGCGAGCAAGCCAACAATCAGCCCCCGGAGGCTGCGGTACGGCACGACTTCGATGCTAGACGAGGTTGTCAGCGGGCGGGCGGTGCGTCACGATGACGCGTGACGTCGTTGCAGCACTCCCGGCTTCGCTCGGCCGCCTCGGTGCGGCGAGCGCTCTTCCCGCTCATTGCCCTGCTCAGCGTGGCGGGGTATCTCGTCACGAGCGAGACGATCGGTAACGATCGCCGCTCAGCGGCGGAACGGCGTGCCGAGATCGAGAGCGTCCGGGCGGCGGCCCTCCTCGACCGGGCACGGGCGTATGTCGTCGGCCTCGGAACCATCCTCGCCGAGGAACCGGTCGCCGGGCAGCGGCGGTTCGCCCTGCTCGTGGGCAGCACCGCGGGCAGCGCCGGCCTCGTCGACGCGCTGTGGGTGCAGCGCGTGCCGGCAGCGGGACGCAGGTCCTACGAGCGCCGCCTCGGCGCGCCGATCACGCGGCAGGCGGGTTCGGGCGAATTCGAGCGCGCGCCGCCGGCCGCCTCGTACCTCGTCGCGAGCTACACGACGACGACACGCCCGGAGCTCCGCCCCGGCGTCGACGTCGCCCGCTGGCCCGCTCTCGCCGCGGCGATCCGGAACCTGGCGACCGTGTTCGCGGTCACCGTGAGCGGCCGCGCCTCGCTCGGGACCGTGTCCGGGTTCTACCTGCTCGAGAGCAGCAGCTTTGGCCGCGGCCGCGACAGCGGGGGCTACCTCGCCGTGTTCGTACCCCGCGGGTGGCTGACCCTCTCGCTCGGGGACGATCCACGGGAGGTTGGCATCAGCCTCGACGGCCGCTCCCTGGAGGGCCAGCTCCGGTCGGCACCCGCCGCCGCCGCGAGCTTCGAGGGGCTTGCCCGCAGCTGGCGCGTCGCGGTGGTCGCCGGGCCGGCTTCCGGTCTGCAGTCGCTGCTTCCCTGGTTCGCGCTTGGCTGGCCGATCGCCGCGGCGCTCGTCGCGTTCCTCGTGGGCAACGGAGTCGTGCGCCGCAGGCGGGCAGAACGCGAAACCGAGCGGATCTTCGATCTCTCGCTCGACATGCTCGGCATCATCGGTCTCGATGGCTACTACAAGCGCGTGAACCCCGCCTTCGAGCGGATACTCGGGTACTCGGGGGAGCAGCTGCTCGAGCGGCCGTTGTTCGACTTCATCCACCCGGACGACGTCGAGCGCTCGCGCCAGGCGCTCGAGTCGCTCAGCCGCGGCCATCAGGTCGTTCAGTTCGAGAACCGCTACATCCGCAGCGACGGCTCCCTGAGCTGGCTCGAGTGGAACGTCCGGCCGGCGCTCGAGGAGGGCGTCGTCTACGCCGCGGGCCGCGACGTGACCGACCGCCGGCGTGCGGAGGAGGAGCAGGCCGCGTTGAGGCGAGTGGCGACGCTGGTGGCGCGCGGGGCGCCGCCGGAGAACGTGTTCGCCGCGGTGTCAGGGGAGGTCTTGCGGCTGTTTCCGGTCGACTTCGTGGCCATCAGCCGCTACGAGTCCAGCGGCACGATGACGACCCTCGCGACTTCCGGCCGGCTAGGCGACCGCCTGCCCGTCGGCAGTCGGCGGAGCCTTGGGGGGAGGAACGTGAGCACGATCGTCTTCGAGACCGGCCGTCCGGCCCGCATCGACAGCTATGCCGATGCCTCCGGCGCGGTCGGTGTCGACGCCCGCGAGCGGGGCTTCCGCTCCTCGGTCGGGGCGCCGATCGTCGTCGACGGGCGCCTCTGGGGTGTGATCAGCGCGAGCGCGCGGCAGGAGCAGCGGCTGCCGGCCGACACCGACGCGCGCCTCGCCTCGTTCACCGGGCTCGTGGCGACGGCGATCTCGAACACCGAAGCGCGGACGGAGGTCGCGGCGTCGCGGGCGCGGATCGTGGCGGCGACCGACGAGGAGCGCCGGCGCGTGGTTCGCGATCTGCACGACGGAGCGCAGCAGCGACTGGTCCACACGGTCATCACGCTGCAGCTGGCACAACGCGCCTTGCGGAAAGAGCGAGAGGAGGACCTCCGCGCCCTCCTGAGCGAGGCGCTGGACCACGCCCAGCAGGCGACGGGCGAGCTGCGCGAGCTCGCGCACGGCATCCTCCCGGCGGTCCTCACCCAGGGCGGGCTGCGAGCCGGGGTCGACGCCTTGGCTTCGCGGGCGCCCGTGCCGGTCGAGATCGACGTCTCCGTCGGCCGGCTCCCCGCCGCGCTCGAGGCGACCGCCTACTTCGTCGTCGCCGAGGCGCTCACCAACGTCGCCAAGCACGCTCGCGCCGAACGCGCCACGGTCACGGCCCGCCTCGAGGATGGCACCTTCCGAGTCCAGGTACGCGACAACGGCATCGGAGGCGCCCGGCCCGACGGCAGCGGGCTTCTCGGGCTGGCGGACCGGCTCGCCGCCCTCGACGGCGAGCTCCGGGTCGAGAGCCCAGCCGACGGCGGGACCCTCGTCGCGGCCGCCATCCCCCTCCGCGGCTAG
>JAOPZQ010000380.1 GCA_025964075.1 Solirubrobacterales bacterium
TGATGCACGGCCCGGTCAAGGCCCGGATCCTCAGCTGCGCGACCGAGCTGTTCGCCCGCCAGGGGTACCACGCGACGGGCGTCCGCGAGATCGGCGAGGCCGCCCGGCTCGGGCGCGGCGCCCTCTATCACCACATCAGGAGCAAAGAGCACCTGCTCTACGCCATCAGCCTCTCGATCGTCGTCGAGATGGTCGAGCGCGCGAAGGCGACGATGGCCTCCGGGCTCTCACCCGAGGCGAAGCTCCGGGAGCTCGCGCGGGATCTCCTGGACGACCTCGCGGGGCATCGGTCCGGGTGGCGGGTGTCCCTGTACGAGTCGCGCGCCCTCTCGGCGCCCCTGCGCGAGAAGGTGCTGGCCGCGCGCGACGAGTACGAGGCCCTGTGGTCGGGCCTGCTGGCGGAAGGCGCCCGGCAGGGCGTGTTCAAGCCCGCGACGCCGCTGGTCCTCCGCGGCGTGCTGGGCCTGCTGAACAGCACCTACGTGTGGCTCGATCCCGATGGTCCGACGCCTCCCCGCGACGTCGCGGACAGGTACATCGACGTGCTGCTGGACGGCCTGCGTCCGCGGCGCTAGACTCGGCCGACTGACCGACCGGTACAGGTCAGTCCGGAACCCGCAGGAGGAGACGGCATGTCGGCGACTAGTCAGCAACCGGCGGTCTCGCACGCGCGGACGAAGGAGTACGTCGTCGACACGGACTCCCACAACTTCCCGACGCCGGCGGACGTGATGCCGCACATGCCGGCGAAGTGGGCGAAGTACCTGGAGACCTTCGGACTGCGGACGGTGGGCGAGTTCGGCATCCCGCGCGCGCGGCTCAACGCCGCGCGCGGCGACGCCTGGTCGCCGGCCGGCAAGCCTCCCGGCAACGACCCCGAGTTCTTCATCGAGCAGCTCCTCGACAAGTACGACATCGACGCGGCGATCCTCAACAACTCGGTGATGTACTTCTCCGGGATGATGGGCGGCAACCAGCCGTTCGCGCTGACGGCCGCCTTCATGGCCGCCGCCAACGACTGGGCCGCCGCCGAGTGGCTGCCGGTCGACGACCGCTTCTTCTCCTCCATCTCCGTCGCCGTCGAGGACCCCGCGGCGTCGGTCGCCGAGATCGAGCGCTGGAGCGCGGATGACCGGTTCGTCCACGTCGGGCTCCCGTTCACGACGCGGAACCCGCTCGGCACGCCGAAGTACTGGCCGATGCTCGAGGCGGCCGCGCACCACGACCTGCCGCTCTCGCTCCATCCCGGCAACGCGCCCAACCCGCTGACCGGATCGGGCTGGCCGAGCTTCTACTTCGAGGACCACATGTGCCGGCCGGCGCCGCTCCTCGCCCAGATCACCAGCCTCATCGCCGAGGGAGTGTTCGACCGGTTCCCGGACGTCAAGTTCGTGATCCAGGAGGGCGGCTGGTCGTGGGTTCGCCCCTACCTGTGGCGACTCGACGAGACCTGGGCCCAGCTGCGCGACGAGGAGCCCTACGGGCTCGAGCGCCGGCCCTCCGAGTACGTGGACGAGCACTTCTGGTTCACCTCCCAGCCGATGGAGGAGCCCGAGGGGCGCGGCCGCTTCGCCGAGTCGCTGGCGGTCTTCGGGCTCGCCGACCGGCTCATGTACGCCAGCGACTACCCGCACTGGGACTTCGATCCGCCGGACAAGGCGCTGCCGACCGGCCTCTCGCGGGAGGTGCGCGAGCGCATCCTCGGCCTGACCGCGGCGGCGCTCTACCCGACGCTTCCCGAGCCGCCCGCGGCCTGATGGAGCTCGCGCTCGAGCAGGGCACCGTGACGGGCGGATGGACGGGTGACGTGGTCGACGTCGACGTGCACGTCAACGTGCCCTCGGTCGACGTCCTCCGCCCGTACCTGGCGCCGCAGTGGCTCGAATGGATCGGCGAGATCGGCTTCTCGGCGCCGCCGTCGCTGGTCACGAAGTACCCGGCGGGGAGCTCGATCACGTGCGCCCCCCGATGGCTTCCCGCCGACGGGCGCGCCCCGTCGTCGGAGCTCTCGGTCGTGCGCGAGCACGTGCTCGAACCCCTGGGCGTCGAGCGCGCGGTCCTCAACTGCTACTGGGGCCTCGACTGCATGCGGAACCCGGACTTCGCCGCGGCGCTCGCGAGCGCCGTGAACGACTGGCTGATCGAGGAGTGGCTCGAGCACGACGACCGGCTGCGCGCGTCGCTGATCGTGCCCGCCCACGACCCGGCGGCCGCCGCCCGCGAGATCGACCGCGTCGGCGGGCATCCCGGGTTCGTCCAGGTCTTCCTCCCGCTGTGGTCGCCGATGCCCTACGGCAACCGCACCTGGCTGCCGCTGTGGGAGGCGATCGACCGCAGGGGGCTCGTGGCCGGCATCCACTACGGTGGCTCCTCGCAGGGGCCGACCACCACGACCGGCTGGGCGACGTGGTTCCTGGAGGAGCACGCCAGCGCGGTCCCGATGGCCTGGCAGCAGCTCACGAGCCTGCTGGGGGAGGGCCTCTTCCAGCGCTTCCCGCAGCTCCGCGTCTCGCTGCTCGAGACCGGCTTCACCTGGCTCGGCCCGCTGCTGTGGCGACTCGACAAGGAATGGAAGGGCCTGCGCCGGGAGGTGCCGTGGGTCGACCGGCTGCCCTCGGAGATCCTGCGCGAGCACGTGCGCATCTCGATCCAGCCCATCGGAGCCGGCCCGGCGGAGGACTTCCGGCGCGTGGTCGACTGGATGGGGTCCGACGAGGTGCTGATGTTCGGCTCCGACTACCCGCACGGGCACACGCAGGACGTCGGGCGTCTGCTCGAGGTGCTCTCACCTTCGGCGTGCGCGCGGCTCATGGCGGACAACGCCCGAGCCCAGTACTCCCTCTAGCGATGGCGAGGCACGTCGTCGGGAGGGTGTCGGACATCCCGGACGGCGGGCGTCTGCTCGTCGACCTGCAGGGCCACTCGGTGGGGATCTTCCACGTCCGCGGCCGCTACTACGCGCTCCTCAACCGCTGTCCGCACATGGGTGCGGAGCTGTGCCGCGGGTCGATCCTCGGCCGGCTCGACGCGGCCGTGCCGGGCGAGTTCAGCTACGACGACTCGCGCTCGCTCCTGCGCTGCCCCTGGCACGGCTGGGAGTACGACCTCGAGACCGGGCAGTCCTACTTCGACTCGCGGGCGCGCTCCTATCCGGTCGACGTCGAAGGCGGCGAGGCGCTGCGTCCGCAGGTCGAGGACGGGAGCGCGGCGCCCATCGACGAGGCCAACCACGCGCAGGCCGCGGTGGGGCTTCCCTCGGCCCGGCTGCAGCCCGGTCCCTACGTCGCCGAGACCTACCCGATCGAGATCGAGGACGACTACGTCGTCGTGACGCTGCCCGGCCCGGCGCGTCGCTGATCAGCTTCGCGGCCGGAGCCCGTCGAGCAGCATGTCGACGTAGATGTCGGCGACGTGATCCGGCGGGGTCGGGCCGCTCGGATCGAGCCACAGGAACGTGGTGTTGAACAGGCCGAGGATGCCGCGCAGGATCAGGGGGGAGACCGGCTCGAAGGTGCCGGCGGCGACACCCTCGGCGATGACTCCGGCCCACACCTCCTCGTAGGAGTCGCGCGTCCGGTAGACCTCGTCGCGCAGGTCGGGGGACAACGCCTGCGCCTGGGACACGGAGACGCGCCACCCGCTTCGGTTCTCGGCGAGATTGCGCAGCAGGTCACGGGCGAGGGCTCGCAGCTTGCCCTCGGGAGACAGCTCCGACTCGAGCGTCACCCTCGCCTGGTCCAGCATGTCGATCACGATCGACATGCTGATCTCGTAGAGGAGCTGCTCCTTGCTCTTGATGTGGTGGTAGAGGGCGCCGCGCCCGAGACCGGCCGCGTCGCCGATCTCGCGGACGCTCGTCGCGTGGTACCCCTGGCGCGCGAAGAGCTCGGTCGCGCAGCGCATGATGCGGGCTTTCGAAGGCTCGTAGGTCGCGGTGGCCATGGCGATTCCCGAGCGAGGTTAGGCTATCGTTCCGGACGAACCGACCGCTCTGTACAACTACGGATCGGAGGAGCTTGTGCTGCCGCCGCACGACCCGGCCGCGTTCACCGATCCGCTCGCCGCCGCGCTGTGGACTGCCAGGGCACGGCGGGAGGCGCTGCCGCGAGAAGCCTGGCCCGACGTCGACATGGCGCGCGCCCGCGTCGTCGCGGCGGACCTCTACGCGGGACTGGAGGCGGCCGGCCTCCACCGGGTCGGCGCCAAGGGCGCCGCGACGGATGCGCCCACCCAGGCCCGGTTCGGCGCCACCGAGCCGCTCATCGCGCCGATCTTCAGCAATGTGCTGATCGACGACGGTGCGACGGTGCTGCGCTCCGACTTCACGGCGCCCAGCGTCGAGGCCGAGATCGGGATGCGGGTGACGGCCAGCGGCGTCGTCCTCGTGCCGTGCATCGAGATCGCCGATTCGCGGTTCGCGGGAGGACCCCCGACGATCGCCTACCTCGCCGCGGACTTCGCGACGCAGGGCGGGATGATCTTCGGCGAGCCGGCGAGTCAGCCGACCGGAGCGGTGGGGGTCAGCGTCTCGGTGGACGGCGAGCCGGTGAAGGAGGCGTCGCGGGACG
>JAOPZQ010000396.1 GCA_025964075.1 Solirubrobacterales bacterium
GCGACGTCGGCGTCGAGGTCGAGCCACACCGCTCGGTGGCGGGCCAGGGCGTCGCGCACGCGCACGGAGCCGAGCGCGCCGCCGCCCAGCGCGAGCGCGCCGCCGTCGGCGCGGTCCAGCAACTCGACCACGAGGCGCTCCTCCTCGGCGCGGAACGCCGCCTCGCCGTGGTCGGCGAAGTACTGCGCGATCGTGGTTCCGAGCCGCTCCTCGAGGAGCGCGTCGGCGTCGATGGCGTCCGGGTCGAGCGCGCGGGCGGCCGTCGTCTTCCCCGCGCCCATGAAGCCGATGAACACGACTGCGGGCCCCGGAGGGCTCACCGCCGCCTCCAGCCGATCCGCTCCTCGTAGGCGGCGAGCGCGGCCTTCGCGTCGTCGATGTGGTCCCCGCCGAACTTCCGGCGGTAGGCGTCGGCGAGGACGAAGGCGACCATCGCCTCTCCCACGACCCCGGCCGCGGGGATCGTCGCCGAGTCCGTCCGCTCGCGCAGCGCCTCGGCGGGCTGCTTGGTGGCGATGTCGACGCTGCGCAGCGGCTTCGTCAGCGTCGGCAGCGGCTTCATCGCGGCGCGGACGATCAGCGGCTCGCCCGTGCTCATCCCGCCCTCGACGCCGCCGGAGCGGTTGGTCTCCCGGAAGTAGCCGCGCTCCTCGGTGTAGAAGATCTCGTCGTGGGCCTGGGAGCCGGGGACGCCCGCGACCTCGAACCCGGCGCCGATCGAGACGCCCTTCATCGCCTGGATCGAGAGGATCGCCTGGCCCAGGCGGCCGTCCAGGCGCTCCTCCCACGAGACGTGGGAGCCGAGGCCCGGCGTGACGCCGAACGCGCGGACTTCGAATACGCCGCCGAGCGACTCGTTCGCCTTCCGCAGGCGGTTGATCTCCTCGACCATGGCCTTCGACGCCTCGGGATCGAGGCAGCGGACCGGCGAGTCGTCGACATGCGCGAAGTCCTCCGGCGTCAGCGGCTCCCTCGGCGGCGCGGCGACGCCGGTGATCTGGATCACGTGCGAGAAGACCTCGACGCCGAACTCCGCGAGGAACGCCTTGCACAGCGCGCCGCCGGCGACGCGCGCGGCGGTCTCGCGCGCGCTCGCGCGCTCGAGGACGTCGCGGACGTCCGTTAGGCCGTACTTCATCGTGCCCACGAGGTCGGCGTGCCCGGGGCGCGGGAGATGCACCTCGGCGACGTCCGCCTCGACCGGCCACGGGTTCATCCGCTCCTCCCAGTTGGCGTAGTCGCGGTTGTGGACCCGGAGGGCGATCGGGCCGCCGAGCGTGCGGCCGTGGCGCACGCCGGCCGTGACCTCGGCCGCGTCCTTCTCGATCTTCATCCGCCCGCCGCGGCCGTGGCCGAGCTGGCGTCGCGCGAGGTCGCGGTCGAGCACCTCGCGGTCGAGGCGCAGCCCGGCGGGCAGGCCCTCGACGATGCACGTGAGGCCGGGGCCGTGGGACTCGCCGGCGGTGATGAGACGGAGCGCCATGGGGTGGGACATCCTATGGACGTCACGTTCGGCGCTCCGGCTCGTCGTCCTCGACCCCGACGTCATCATCTCGGGCGTCCTGTCGCCGAGCGGCGCCCCAGCGGAGATCCTCCGGCACGTCGATCGGGCGGACTTCGAGATCGTGGCATCGCCCGGGCTGCTCGTTCCCTCGAGCTCCTCGACGAGCCGACGGCTACGTGAAGCTGTGCAGGTACCAGTGCACGATCGCCGGCCCGGCGAACAGGCCGACGAGCCCGCCCACCGCGAGGAAGGGGCCGAAGGGCACGGCGGTCTTCCGGCCCTCCTTCGATCCCTTGCGCGCGATCACGCCCATGCCGAAGAGGCTGCCGGCGAGCAGGGCAACGAGCAGGGCGGGCGCCACCGAGCGCCCGAGGAAGAGGCCCATGACGCCGGCCAGCTTCACGTCGCCCATGCCCATGCCGGACGGGTAGGCGAGCGCCGCGACGAGCAGGAACGTGAACGCCGCCCCACCGGCGATCAGCTGCTCGGGCAGGTGGCCGGGGTGCGTGAGCGCGGTGATCGCGATCGCGGCGACGGCCCCCGGCAGCGTGATCTTGTTCGGGATGATCCGGTGCTCGAGGTCGATCAGCGCGCACGGGACGAGCACGAGGACGAAGGCGAGCCCGAGCCACGCGTCGCGATCGGCGCCCTTGGCGAGGACGACGCCGACCGCGAGCACGGCCGTCACCGCCTCGACGAGCGGGTAGCGGCCGGAGATCGCGGTGTTGCACTGCCGGCAGCGCCCTCGCAGGAGCATCCACGAGAGGACCGGGATGTTGTCCCGCGACGCCACGGCGACGCCGCAGCCGGGGCAGTGGGAGCCCGGCGTGGCGAGCGACTCGTTGCGAGGCAGGCGGTAGATCACGACATTGAGGAACGAGCCGACGCAGAGGCCGAGCAGGGCGGCGAAGACGAGGGCGAGGACCATGTGGAGGGCAGCGTAGGCATTGCGATCGGACCGTCGATGCTCCCTCTTCATCGGCAGGACGCCGGGCGGGCTGAAGGCCGCGGGCGACGCTGGCCACGCGTGACGCGCGCGCTCAAGATCGCCCGAGACTCGACCGATGCTGAGCAGATGCGTGCGCGCCGCTGGATCATGCCTTCGCTGGTGGGCCTCGCCGGGGCGTTCCTGCTGGCCTGGGAGGCGATGCCGACCGAGTGGTGGACTGACTACCAGCAGGAGGCGCAGCCGGCGTTCAACGCGCTGCGCGCGGGCCATGTTGGCCTGTTCCTGCAGCACTCTCCGGCCTACGGCGGCTCGCTCATCCTCCGAGCGCCCTTCGTCTACGCGAGCCACCTCCTGGGCGGCGGCAGTCTTGCCGCGTTCCGCGCCGCCGCGGTGCCCTGCGTCCTCGCCACCGTGATGCTCGGTGTCTACCTCCACGGCCGCGTCCAGAGCCGCGCCGGCGCGTACCTGGCACTGGGGCTCGCGGCGTTCAACCCTCTGACGATGCGCGCGCTCGGAATCGGCCACCCCGAGGAGCTGCTCGGCGCTGTGCTCTGCGCCGGCGCTGTGTTCTGCGCGCTCGCGGACCGGCCCGGGTGGGCCGGGCTCCTCCTCGGACTCGCGGCCGCAAACAAGGCCTGGGCCGTGATGGCGGTCGGGCCGGTCATGCTCGCCCTCGACCGTGGTCGCTTGCGCGCGATGCTGACCGCCTCCGCCGTCGCCGGGGTCGTCCTCGCGCCCCTCGTGCTCCATGGGAGCGCCGCGGTCCACGACGCCGCCCTGGCGAGCAGCAGCTCCGGCGGCATCTTCCACCCCTGGCAGTTGTGGTGGTTCCTCGGCTCGTCGGCGCACGCAGTCACGGCAGGGGTCGGCCCGCCGGCCGGTTTCCGCATCGGCCCCGGTTGGGTCTCGACGTTCTCGCACCCGCTGATCGCCGTCATCGCCGTGCCGGCGTCGATCGCGTTCTGGCGGGCGCGCGGCCGCCGTGCGGACGCGCTCGGCCTCCTGGCGCTCCTACTGCTGCTCCGGTGCGTCCTCGACCCGTGGAACATCAGCTACTACCACCTTCCGTTCCTGCTCGCCCTCCTGTCGTGGGAGGTCCACACGCGCCGCAGAGCTCCGGTCGCGGCGTCGGCGGTCACGCTCGCGCTTTGGCTGACGTTCCGCTCCGCCCCGGCGTTCCTGTCACCGGACGCGCAGTCCGTCAGCTACCTCGTCTGGGCGCTGCCGCTCGTGGCGGCGCTCGCGCTTCGCGTCTACGCCCCGCGGCGCTTCGCGGCGATTGCGGAGCCGCTGGCGGCGGGCATGCGCCGCCGCATGCCGGCGCTCGCCGGCGCCTTCTCCTAGCAGCCGCTCGTCGGATTCGTGGGCGACAGCGGGTAGGACGCGGCGCACTCGACGTACTTCTGGACGTGGAACGCGCCCAGGCCCGCGTAGAGCGGGTAGTTGCTGAGCTCGAGGTCCTGGGTGAAGAGCGTGGCGTTGATCGTCGTGTCGTACCCGATCACGGAGCCCTCCAGCCCGATGCACAGGAACAGGAGGCAGCCGGCGGTCTCGCTCACCTGAGACTTGGGCGCGTACACGATCGCCGACTGGATCACGCCGGGGTTCGTGCCATCGATCTCGACGGTGGTCCCGTTGTACGTCCCGTTGCCGACGACGTAGATCTGAAGACCCGTCGCGCCGGTCGCGTTGGCGAGACCGGCAAGGGCGTTCTGGACGCCCTTCTTCGCAACGAAATTGCCCTGTGACCCGGAGTTGCCGGAACAGCGTGTGGAGGTCGGACTGTCGATGAAGATCCGTACCGGTGCCGCCGCCGTCGCGTTGAAGTTCAGCGTCCCGCTGGTGGCGTTGAAGTCGCAGAACACATAGTCGCCCGGTCCGAAGTTGACCGTCGCGCTGTTCGTCAGCGAGAACTTGTGGGTCGTCGAGCTGTAGGTGGCACCGAGGGCGCTGCAGTTGCTGGCCACCGAGCAGTCGGCCTTCGACGGCGAGATCGAAACAACCGACCGGTTGACCGAGTTGGAGGTGTGGTAGAGGTGGGACAGCGAGAGCAGTCCTGAGTAGTTGTTGCCGTAGGTGACGCTTCCGATGAGCCCGTTGCTCAGGTTCGTGTTCGCGAAGAGCAGCGGCGGGACTGTCACGTCGTTGTTCGCTCGGGCGTTCCCGTTGAGAACAGACGTCAGCCCGAGCAATCCGTTGATCTTCAGATCGTGCGCCGCCTCGAGCGCCTGCAGCGGGTCGATCGGCGCGAGCACGGCCTCGACCTTCCGCATGACGTAATGGCTGGTGTCGGCGGCGTTCCCGTTGTCGTCCCATGCGAGGGAGACCACCGCCGGGTTGAGGATCACGCGGCCGCTGCTCGCGCCGCCGGGCGCGGTGGCGCCGGGGACGAAGACGGCCTGGTAGTAGCCGTGGTCGCCGGTCGGCTGCCCCACATAGCCGGAACCGCCGCCTCCGGTGCCGTCGGTCGCCGGGCAGATCCCCGCGCTATTGACCGTGGTGGACACGAGCCCGGTCACCTTGAGGCTCACGTCGAGCTTGGGCACGACGCAGTCGAGCAGGGTGCTCAGCCCAAGCGGGCCGCCGTTCAGCTCGAGGCTGCGAAGGTCGAGCTCGTTCTGCTGATACAGGACCGCCTGGATCCCGGCGTTGGCGGCATGCAGCGCACGCTGCGAGCGCAGGTCGCGATTGGCGTGACTGCGGGTCGAGAGGGTCTCCGCGACGGCGGCCCCGCCGACCAGCAGGCCGATCGCGAGGATCATGACCACGATCGCGACCACGGCGCCGTCCTGTGACCGCAGGCGTCTCATCCGATGTTCAGCCCCAAGCGCAGACCGATCGCGTTGTTCGGCTGGTTCGACGGGATGGGGTTGGAGATGATGGTCGTCAGGTAGACCGGCTTGTTCGGGCCGAGGTCCTGCCGGCCGTTCCCGATCGTCGTGAGGCGTGCCGCCACGATCACGCGCCGGGCGTCGTCGGCCGCGCAGGCGCCGAGGGTCGACACGCAGCCGACGGTCGCCTTCGTGACGTACGTCCACACGGTTGCGGTGTCGCTGCCGGCGGCGACGGACGTCGTCTTCGGCGCGATCCTCCCGTTCGTCGTGTCGACCTCGAGCGGCTCGCCGTTCGCCGGTGCGATGCTGATCTGCCCGTGCGAGGTGCTGTTGTAGTTCTGCTCGATCAGGTACGAGGCCGAGCTCGTGCCGTTGTTCACGAGGAAGTCGTTCGGGTCGCTGGGACTCGAGGGCAGTGGCGAGTGCGTCGGATCCGCCGGGTATGCGTTGAGGGCCAGCGTGGAGAACCCGTACTGCTTGACCGTCTGGCGCACCTGCTCGATCTGCGCCTGCGCGACCTCGAGGAGGTTGATCTGCCGCTGGCTGGCGAGCGAGCTGTGGTTGCCGGTGATGAACAGCCCGCCGAGTCCCGCGACCATCAGGGTCACGAGCAGCATCGCCACCGTCACCTCGATCATCGTGAACCCGTCCTGCCGCCTCACGAGTTCCCCCAGAGGTCGACGCCAGTGTTGATCGTGAGCGGCTGGCTGATCCCCTTGGGGCGCGCCGAGTGCGAGATCGTGTCCTGACTGACCGGCTGCAGCGACATCGTGATTCCGACGTAGACCGGCGGGTTGGAGCTCGCGGTCGGCGACGTGAGCGTCGCGCCGGTGGCGCTCTTGGGAGCGAAGCTGGTGGAGACGACGTGCATGATCTGCGTCGTTGCGGGGCCGCCGGCCAGGGCGCGCGTGCATGTCCCGTTCGCGGCGCAGGTCCAGGTGACGGTCTGGTCCGTGCCGGCCCCGGTCCCCGGCTTGACGATCGAGAACGCCGCGGTCGCGGCGCCGCTCCCCCAGGTCAGGACGATCGACCGTGTCGGGTCGGCCTGGCGCAGGTCGCGGGTGAGCTGGTTGAGCCCGACCTCGGCCTGGCGAACGGAGTCGGTGCGGCTGGCGATGTTGTCGTGCTGGCGCAGCGAGACGATCAGGAACGTGAGCGGCGCCGCGACGACGACGAGCGCGAGCGCCATCGCGGTGACGAGCTCGATCAGCGTGACGCCGCGCTCGGCCGCAAGGCGACGGCGCCACTGACCAGCTTTGCCGCGAGCGATGCTCATGCCTGGGTAGCTTCGGCGCGGGACGCCCCGGCCTTGAGCTTCTGTGCTCGCTCTCGGCGATCAGACCGGCGAACGGCCCGTTAACGCGCGACGGGCGGCCCGGAGGCCGCCCGTCGGCGAGTCAACTGTGAGAGGAGGTCGGACTACCCGCCCCAGAGGCTGCCGTTGCAGCCGCCCTTGGTGCCGGTGCAGGGGTACGTGATCGACCCGTCGCTGGCGCGCGAGATCGAGAACGTGTCGGTACCGGAGCCCGGGCCCTTCGCCGTGACGGTCACGGTGTACGTGTTCGCGGTCACGGTGGGGTTGGCCAGAGTAGCGCTGCTGAGCGTCGGCTCGATGGCGACGAGGGCCGCCTTCGTGCTCGCGCCGGAGTAGTCGCCGTTGTTGTCGGTGGCGTACGTCTCCATGGCCGTCTGCGCGGTCTTGACGTCCGACTTGGCGTTGGCGTCGTACGCCTTGCCGCGCTGGTTCAGGAACGCGGGGATCGCGACGGCGGCGAGGATGCCGATGATCAGGATGACGACCAGAAGCTCGATCAGGGTGAAACCCTTCTCGTCCTGGACGCGTCGGCGGAGCTTGTGAAGCATTGATCCTCCTGGGATCGACTTGGGCCTTCCAGTCCTTGGTGATCTGTCTCACCGGCGGGGTCGCGACAGCACTCGCTCGCCCGCCGATCGGTCCGCCTCCGTGCGGAGATCAGCCCCGATTCGCTCACCATGGCGCTGGACTTGTGCCCCGGGTATCGGCCCCCCCTGCGCGTGTATGAGAAATGTCCGCCGGATCTGGACGGACGCTGGACGCTTCGCTCAGGACCCGTTGTCGGCCGTGGGCCGCGGCAGGCGCCCAGTCCCGTGGCACCAGGGGCATTCGACGGGATGCGGGTCGCCGCCGAGCTTCGAGATCACCTTGCCGGTCCCGCGGCAGGGCGGGCAGATCTCCTCGGGCGGGATGTCGTCGTCGGGGCTCACGGCGGCGGGCCAGGCTAGCGGGTCGGACTCGCGCTCGCCGCGTGCCGGTCAGCCGCGGCGCATCAGCCGCGCGACCGCGCCCACGAGCTCGTCGGTCCGCTCGTCACGCGTACCCGCGTCGGGCGCGCCGATCACGCAATGGTGGGCGTGGTCGTCGAGCAGGCCGAGGGCGACCTTGTCCAAGGCCGCCTGGATCGCCGAGATCTGGGTGAGGACGTCGATGCAGTAGCGCTCGTCGTCGACCATGCGCTCGACGCCGCGCACCTGGCCCTCGATCCGGCGCAGGCGCGCCATCAGCTGATCCTTCGTGGCGGTGTAGCCGCGGGTCTCGGTCATACGCCGGATAATACCCCATGGGGGTATAGTCAGAGCGCATGGACGTGGTCTGGCACGCACTCAGGGACGCCTTCCTCATGGCCTGGGAGGTCTGGTGGGCGCTCGTCTTCGGCTTCGCGATCTCGGCGATCGTCCAGGCCTGGGTGCCACGCGAGCGGATCGAGCGCTCGCTGGCGGGGTCCGGCCCGAAGCCGATCGCGCTCGCCACCGCGCTCGGCGCCGCCTCGTCGTCCTGCTCCTACGCCGCGATCGCGATCGCCAAGAGCCTGTTCCAGAAGGGCGCCTCCGCGGCGAGCGCGCTGGCGTTCCAGTTCGCCTCGACGAACCTCGTCTGGGAGCTCGGGCTCGTCCTCTGGATCCTGCTCGGCTGGCAGTTCACGCTGGCCGAGTACATCGGTGGGATCGTGATGATCGCGCTGATGGCGGCGCTCCTGCGGCTGTTCGTGTCGCCGCGGCTCGAGGAGCGGGCGCGCGAGCACGCGCTCACCGCCGACACCGGCCATGAGCACCACGCCGCGAGCAGCGAGATGAGCTGGCGCGAGCGCGTGACGAGCGTCGCGGCCTGGTCCGACGTCGCCCACAACTTCCGTGGCGACTGGAAGATGCTCTGGAAGGAGATCTCGATCGGCTTCCTGCTCGCCGGCGCCGTCGCCCAGTTCGGGAACGGGTTCTTCTCCTCGCTGTTCGTCCACGGCGCCGCCGAGCCGATTCCCACGCTCGAGAACGTCGTCGTGGGACCGCTCATCGCCGTGCTCAGCTTCGTGTGCTCGATCGGCAACGTGCCGCTCGCCGCCGTGCTGTGGTCGGGCGGGATCTCGTTCGCCGGCGTGCTCTCGTTCCTCTTCGCCGATCTCATCGTCCTCCCCATCCTGCTGATCTACCGCAAGTACTACGGGACCGGCTTCGCGGCGCGAATCGGCGCCCTGATGCTCGTGACGATGATCCTTGCCGGCCTCGCGGTCGACGGCCTCTTCAACCTGCTGAACCTGATCCCGACCGGCCCGCGCCCGAGCCGCGGCGACGTCTTCGGCAGCGTCGAGGTCGACTACAAGCTCGTCCTCAACGTCCTCGGGATCGGGGTCTTCGGAGCCCTCTTCTGGCTCACGCGGCGGCGCGGCGTCACCGACCCGGTGTGCGGGATGAGGGTCGATCGCGCGAAGGCGCTCACGCACGAGCACGGCGGCCGCACGTACGCGTTCTGCTCCGAGCACTGCCGCCACGCGTTCGCGGCGGAGCCGGAGCGTTACGTCAGGCCACCTGGCGGACGCGATCCCGCTCGAGCGCGCGCGTAGCCGGTCCGGCTGCGAGGCTCGCGTTGGGCGCGGATCAGCGGCGCGCTCGACGGGCCGGAATACGACTCCCGGGCGCTCTCGAGACGAGCCGTCGGAGATCCTCAGCCGCTGCTTGGAAGCTACTTGATCTGGTTGTACACGTTGAACAGCGGCAGGTACATCGAGATCACGATGAACCCGACGATCCCGCCGACGAATACGATCATCACGGGCTCGAGGATCGACGTCAGGGCCTTGACCGACGCGGCGACCTCGTCCTCGTAGAACTCGGCGATCTTCGAGAGCATCGAGTCGAGGGCGCCCGTCTCCTCGCCGACGCCGACCATGTGCGTGACCATCGCGGGGAAGACGCTGGCGTGCTTGAGGGGCTCGGAGATCGTGCCGCCGGCCTTGACCGACTCGATGACCGAGGCCATCGAGCGCTCGACGATGCTGTTGCCCGCCGTCTTGCCGGTGATGTCCAGGGCGTTGAGGATCGGAACGCCCGCCGCGACGAGCGCGGACAAGGTGCGCGACCAGCGGGCCAGGGCGACCTTCTGGACGATGTCGCCGATCTTGAACGGTATGCGCAGGCGGAAGGCGTCCCATTGCGGACGGCCTCGCTCGGAGCGCTTCCAGTGACGGAACCCGAAGGTCGCGAGGGCGACGAAGCCGATCAGGACGTACCAGTAGTGCGTCAGCCCGTTCGACATGGCGACGGTGAACTGCGTCATCGCCGGCAGCTTCCCGCCGAAGTCCTTGAAGACCTTCGCGAAGACCGGCACGAGGAAGGCGACGAGCGCGAGCAGGACGAGCAGCGCGAAGCTGATGATCACGCTCGGGTAGACCATCGCCGCCTTCACCTGCCGGCGCAGCGACGCATCTTTCTCGAGCTGGTCGGCGGTGCGGATCAGCGAGTCCTCGAGCATGCCGCCCGTCTCGCCCGCCCGGACCATCGCGATGTAGAGGGGCGAGAAGATCTTCGCGTGGCGCGCGAGCGCGTCGGAGAACAGCAGCCCGGCCTCGACGTCCTTGCGCACGTCGACGATCGCCGCGCAGAGCTTCTTGCTGTCGGTCTGGGCCTCGAGCACGTAGAGCGCCCGCAGGAGCGTCATGCCCGACGCGACCATCGTCGCGAGCTGGCGCGTCATCACCGTCAGGTCCTGCGGCTTGACGCGCTCCCAGAGCGTGAGGTTGAGGTTGACGTCCTTGCGCTTGCTCGCGATGTCGACGACGATCAGCCCGCGCGACTTGAGCTTGTCGGCGACCTCCTGCTTGGTCGGCGCGTCGACCTCGCCGCGGGACACCGTGCCCGCGACGTCGATGGCCTTGAAGACGTAGGCGGCCACGTCGCTAAGCCGCGGCCATCATCGGGTCGCCCGCCGCGCCCATGAGGCGCCGCAGCTCCTCGGGCGTCGAGGACCGCGCCTCGGCGAGCTTCCGGGTGATCGTCCCCGCCCGCACGAGCTGCGCGAGCGCGGCGTCCATCGTCTGCATCCCCTGCGCGCCTCCGGTCTGCATGACCGAGTAGAGCTGGTGCGTCTTTCCCTCGCGGATGAGGTTCCGCACGGCCGGCGTCGGCATGAGGATCTCGGTTGCGCAACAGCGGCCCTTGCCGTCGGCCGTGGGCAGCAGCTGCTGGGTGACGATGCCCTGGAGCGCGACCGCGAGCTGCGTCCGGATCTGGCTCTGCTGCGCCGAGGGGAACACGTCGATGATCCGGTCGACCGTCTGCGGGGCGTCCTGGGTGTGCAGCGTGGCGAAGACGAGGTGGCCGGTCTCCGCCGCGGTGATCGCGGTCCCGATCGTCTCGAGGTCGCGCATCTCGCCGACGAGGATCACGTCCGGGTCCTGGCGAAGGGCCGCCTTGAGCGCCTGGCCGAAGGACTGCGCGTCGGACCCGAGCTCCCGCTGGTTGACGATGCACCGCTTGTGCTGGTGCAGGAACTCGATCGGGTCCTCGATGGTCATGATGTGCTCGTCGCGCGTCGAGTTGACGACGTCGATGATCGAGGCGAGCGTCGTCGACTTGCCCGAGCCGGTCGGACCCGTGACGAGGACGATGCCGCGCGGCTTGTGCGCGAACTCCTCCATCACCGGCGGCAGGCCGAGGTCGGCGAGCGGCGTGATCTCGAAGGGGATCAGGCGGAACGCCGCGCCGATCGCCGCCCGTTGGAAGTAGGCATTGACGCGGAAGCGGGCGCGCCCGGGGATCGAGTAGGCGAAGTCGATCTGCCAGTCCGTCTCCAGCCGCTGGCGCTGATCGTTGGAGAGGATCGAGTAGACGAGCTCCCGCGTGTCGGTCGGCGTGAGGACCGGGTGCTGCTCGAGCGCGCTGAGGCGGCCGCGGGTCCGCACCATCGGACGGGCGCCCGCGGTGAGGTGGAGGTCCGAGGCCCGGCGGGCCACGACCTCGAGCAGGATCTCGGCGAAGTCGATGTTCATCGTCGGACCGCTCATCGGCGGCGCCACCGCGCCGCTTTAGCGGCGTCCAGGCGGAACTGGACGCAGGGCGAGCACGCCGGCGACGGCGTGGTCGAGGAGGAACGGCTCGACGCCCAGCCCGACGAGTCGGGCGCGGGCCGCCTCCGCGTCGGGCGCCGGGATCCCCGCGACGACGAGGGCGCCGGCGAGCGCGGCCTCGAGCGCCAGCGCCGCGGTCTCCCCGTCCGCGAGCTCGTCCACGGCCACGACGTCCGCGTCCGCGTCGAGCGCCGCCCGCAGCGCGCCGGCGCGAGCGAGACCGGATTCGAGCTCGACCTGCGTGACGCCGGCGATCTCGTACGCCGCGTGCCCGACGACCGCCACCACGCGGCGTTCGGCGCTCACG
>JAOPZQ010000401.1 GCA_025964075.1 Solirubrobacterales bacterium
CCGAGCCGGGCGGTCGGCGAAGCCGAAGGGAATACTGGTGGTATTTCCGAGGATTCGGCGGCCGATCCGGCGACGTGTCCACGGCCGCATCCGGGCGTGCCGGACTTTTTCAGGCGCCTCCTAGGCCCGCACGAGCGGCAGCGCGTCCTCGAACGCGAACTTCCCGTTCGCCCCCTCGGAGCCCGCGAGCGGGTAGGAGCCGCTGAAGCACGCGTCGCAATGGGTCGCGCGCTCGCCGCGGACCGCCTCGTAGACGCCGTCGAGCGAGAGATAATGCAGCGAGTCGCAGCCCAGCTCGGCGGCGATCTCCTCGACGGTGCGGTCGTGCGCGATCATCTCCTCGCGCGTCGACATGTCGATGCCGTAGTAGCACGGGTGCTTGATCGGCGGCGCCGTGATCCGCAGGTGGATCTCCGCCGCGCCGGCGTCGCGGAGCATCTGCACGATCTGGCGGGTCGTGTTGCCGCGGACGATCGAGTCGTCGACGACGACCAGCCGCTGGCCGGCCACGATCTCGGGCAGCGGGTTGAACTTCATGCGCAGGCCGTGCTTGCGCAGGGCCTGCCCGGGCTGGATGAACGTGCGGGCCACGTAGCGGTTCTTGACGAAGCCGTCGTCCTGGGGCAGCCCGCTGGCGCGCGCGACGCCGCGGGCGGCGGCGTTGCCCGAGTCCGGCACGGCGATCACCAGGTCGGCGTCGACCGGCGACTCGCGCCACAGGATCTCCCCCATGCGCCCGCGGGCGACCTGGAGCACCTGACCGTTCATGCGGGAGTCGGGCCGGGCGAAGTAGATGTACTCGAACACGCAGAACGCCTGCCGCGAGCCCTCGACCGCCATACGACTGCCGATCCCGTGCTCGTCCAGCGTCACGACCTCGCCGGGCTGGACGTCGCGCAGGAAGCGCGCGCCCATGATGTCGAACGCGCACGACTCGCTGGCGACCACATACCGGTCGTCGAGGATGCCGAGCGCGAGCGGGCGCAGCCCGGCGGGATCGCGGAAGGCGACGACCTTGTCCCGGGTCATGACCACTGTCGAGAACGCGCCCTGCAGCCGAGGCACGACGTCGACGATCGCGTCCTCGATCGTCGCCGCCGGGTGTGTGGAGAGCAGGGCGGCGATGATCTCCGAGTCCGACGTGGAGCGGAACGCGACGTCGCGTTCGCGCAACTCGGCGTGGAGCTCGACCGCGTTGGTCAGGTTGCCGTTGTGGGCGAGGGCCAGCTCGCGGTGATCGGAGCGCCACACCGGCTGCGAGTTCTCCCAGCCGCTCGACCCCGTGGTCGAGTACCGGACGTGCCCGAGCGCCATGTCGCCGAGCAGCGTGCGGAGCTTCTGCTCGTCGAAGACCTGGGACACGAGCCCGAGCTCCCGCAGGGCCATGATGTTGCCGCCGCGCTCGGCCGTGGCGATCCCGGCGGACTCCTGGCCGCGGTGCTGCAGCGCGTAGAGGCCGAAGTACGCCAGCCTGGCCACATCGTGGCCCGGGGCGAAGATGCCGAAGACGCCGCACTCGTCGCGCGGTCCGTCGCGATGGTCGAGGAGGTCGATCATGCCGGTGGGGCGAGAGACGATGCCCCTGGGAGCCGGTCGGCGGGCGGCCGGCGACTGTTCTAAGACAGTAGCAGCGGGCCCGGCGCCACTCGGGGCTTGGCGGGCACGAAATACTCCCCGTCGTGACCCTCGACCCGGAAGCTCCCGAGCGGGTGGTCGCGCCCTCCGGCGGGGAGGCGACCGCAGCTGCGGCGTTCGAGCACGCGGCCCTGCCCCTGTGGCGGTCGGGCTCCCGCGTGACGTGGCTGCTGGTCGGCGGCCTCGTCGCACTGTTCCTGCTGCTCGGCGGGATCGGGGCCGCCGCCGACCCGGGCGTCCACACCGCGACCCGCATCTTCCTCGGCGTGGTCGCCGGACTCGTCCTCATCAGGCTCCTCGTCGGCACGATGCAGGCCTTCCGGGCGGCGTTCGGGGACACGCCGTGGTTCGAGCTCCACCCGCACCTCGGCCTGCGCCTGCACGACAAGATCCTCATGCGGGAGCCGATCGAGATCTCCCGCGCGGCGCTGGCCGCCGGCGCCGTGGAGGGACCGCCGCGCCGCCGCCGCGGCCTCGGCTCGGACCTCGTGCGGTTTCCGGTGGACGGAGCCGAGGCGTGGACCTGGAGCGCTCGCGCTGGCTCCCGGCTGCCCCAGCTCGGCCACGCGCGCGACGTGCCGAACCTCGTGCTCGTGTTCCGGGAGCCGATCGCGGCGCCGCGCATGCGTCGCGGCAACCGCACGTGGATGCTCGGCCATCCGCCGCACGGGCGCGTGCGCCGCGGCGATCCGGTGTGCGGCCTCCTCTGCACCGTGCGCGATCCCGAGCTGGCGCAGCGCGCCCTGGCGGCGTGGGGGCTGGACCGCGACTTGTCGCCGGCCGCGCTCGATCTCGCCCAGCCGCTGCCGCCGTCGCGCCGCCGCCAGGCCCAGTTCGGCCGCTTCGCCGTGGGGGCGTTCGTGGTGTGGACCGTGGTCAACGCGCTCGCCGGGTTCGGCGTGTTCGGGTAGCCACGAGCGTCCCGCAGGCGGACAATGTGCGAGTGCGGGTCGAACGCGTACGCGAGAACGTCTTCGCGGTCACGGCGACGAGCCAGGAGCTCTCCGCGCTCGTGGCCGCGGCGCGCATGGCGTTGAACGCGATGCAGGCCGCGCCGGAGCGGCCGCCCGCAGCGGCCCTCGAGCTCCTGGAGCGGGTCCTCACCGACTTCGACCGCGCGCGCGAGCGCCTGGGCGACGGTTGACCGCCGGCGCCTGACCGGCGGCCAACCGCGGGTCCGCCGGTCAGGCGGGAGCTCCGGCCGCCATCTGGTCGCGGACGTGAGCCGCCATCTGGTCGAACTCCTCCACGAACTTGTCGTAGTCGAACTGGAGCGTGTTGAGATACGTGCTCCAGCCCATCGTGTTCTTCGCGATGAGCGCCGTCTCGGTGATCTCGTCGTCGTTCGCGCCGAACAACCGCGCCGACTCGGTGTGGAAGTAGGCGCAGTAGCGGCACCGCGTGGCGCCGGATACCGCGAGCCCGATCAGCTCCTTGTACTTGTTCGGGAGAGCGGTCTGGTCGGACAGGACGAGCGACTTGAAACTGGCCCATTCCGTGGGCAGGAGGTAGTCCGGAACGCTCT
>JAOPZQ010000407.1 GCA_025964075.1 Solirubrobacterales bacterium
ACGAGCCGGACGCGCCGTGCTGCCGGGCCGACGACTTCGCCGTCGACGTCGGTGCGGACGGCGCCGGCCGCCGCTCCGACGCCGGCGGCGAAGGTTCCGCGTTCGCCTACTTCGACTCCCCGGCGCCCTGTTGCCACTCCGCCCCACTCGAAGCCCACCCCGGCGCGAGCGCCCCACAACTCGGGGGGGGCGCCGTCGTTCGACTCCACGGGCTCGCCGACGTTCGACACCACGGGATGAAGCGGCTGTGCACTCTCCGGCCCGCCAGGCTGGGCGCTGCGCTTCTGGTCCTGATCGGTGCCGCACTCGCCGGCGCCGCGATCGGCGCGCTCACGCACAAGCCCTCGGCGTCCCGGTCATCGCCGGCGCCGCTCGCCTCCCAGCCCACGTCGGCCGCCGCGTCGAGCACCCCGCTTCGTGCCCGCCTGCGCACCGCGGTGACCCACCTCGACAGCGTTCGCGGTCCGATGCGCGATGGACTCGCGCGCGCCCGCACCGCCGCCGAGCGGGCCAAGGCCGCCGACGACATCGCCGCGGCCTACCGGGACGCCGCGCGAATGCTCGCGCCGCTGAGGCTCGACCACGCGGCGCAGTCCGCGCCGACCGTCCTGTTGATGCGAGAGCTGTGGCGTGCCTACGAGGCGCTGGCCCGGGCGGCAACCGCCAACGACGCCGCGGCGTTTGCCTCCACGGGGGCATCGATCTCGGAGCATGAGCGGGCGCTCGAAGGCGCGCTGACCCGCTGGGGAGCGGCGGCCTGATGCCCACGCGGCGGATGGTGTCGGGTAGGCGGGGCGGGCGCGCCGTCCTTCTCCTCGCGGCGCTGGTGCTGTGCGTGAGCGCGGTGGCCGCGGGCACGACGCTCCTCCCGACGACCTCGACGCCGCTCCCGACGACGTCGACGCCGCTCGCGACGACCTCTACTGCACCCTCCCATGTCGGGCTGCCCGCACCGTCGCCAGCCCGCACTGCAGCCGCCACACGGGGCTTCGTCGACGAGTTCAACGGGGTCTCCGGGGCTCGGCCGAATCCCGCCAAGTGGGTCGACTACGGTCCGAAGTGCGGCGCCTACGTGTCGTGGGGCAAGATCCGCTGCGGGACGAGCGAGCATCTCGACGGTCGCGGACATCTCGTGATCCCGGCCACGCCGTCGGGCGGCTCGGCGCTGCAGACCAAAGGCCGGTACGGCTTCACCTACGGCACGATGTCAGCTTGGATCAAGATGCCTTCCGAGTCCGGGTATTGGGCCGCCTTCTGGGCGCTCAACGGCAATCAGACCGGCAGCGAGTCTCGTACCGGTGAGATCGATGCCACCGAGGTCTACACCCCGCGCACGGGCACTCATCAGGATGCGCACGTCTGGGAAGGTCAGCATGAAGTGTGGGGCACGTCCGATCTCGAACGCACGACCGGCGCCGATCTCACGACGCGTTTCCACAAGTACAGCGTCGACATCGAGCCGGGGCGGATGACCTTCTTCTTCGACGATGTCCCTATTCGAGTCGTGAAGAGGTCCTCCTCGGCCCGCTGGGCCTGGGGCCCGGAGGTCACCCGGCCCAACTTCCTGATCCTGGACCTGGCGATCCGTCGCGCGCCCGCGCCGCCCCCCTCCGCGTCGGCCTCGATGCTCGTGGATCGGGTACAGGTCATTCCGTCGGGGTCCGGCTGACGCCAACACCCCAAACGATGGTCCAGGCTTTCTGAAAACTGGTGAAGATCGCCGTTAGCATCGACGGCACCCGGACATGAGGCGTCCAGGTGGCCGGGCGTGGGAAAGCCCGGCGGTACCAGACACCAATCAGGGATAGCCATGTCACTGTCACTGCACCAGGGCGCCGTCGTGCGGGCCCAAAGGCTTCGATTCCGCCGCGCGGCCCAGGCGAGCGCCCGCCGGCGCGGAATGCTGATCCTCCTGGCACTCGTCCTGTTGGCGGCGGCGAGTCCTGCGGCAGCCAACGCGGCCGCGGGCTTCCGCGACTTCTCGTGGCAGGCCATGAGCGTCAACGGTCCGACCGGGGAGAAGCCTCAGAGTAAGTTGTGGTACAACGACGGCACTTGGTGGGGGGACATGTTCGACGTCGTGTCGAGCCAGTGGATGATCTTCCGGCTCGACCCGGCCACGCAGACGTGGGTCAACACGGGGACGCCGCTGGACGTGCGGCGGTCGTCGTGGGCTGACACGTTGTGGGACGGGACACACCTGTACCTCGCCAGTGCCGGCGTGAATCCGGCGAGTGCCTCGGACAGCGCCAAGCTGTACCGCTACAGCTACTCCGCCACCACCAAGACGTACGCAGTCGACAGCGGATTCCCGGTGACGATCGTGTCCGGCGGGATGGAGGCGATCGTGCTGGACAAGGACGCCACCGGTGCCCTGTGGGCGACGTGGACGCGTGGCAACCAGGTCTACGTCAACGCGACCAGCGGCGCCGACACCGCCTGGGGCACGCCGTTCGTCGTCCCCGGTGCGGGGACGACAGTGACCCCGGACGACATCTCCTCAGTGGTGTCCCTGAAGGGCAGCATCGGCGTGATGTGGAGCAACCAGGTCGACGGGACGATGTACTTCGCCGAGCATCACAACGGTGATCCGCTGGCGACCTGGGCAGCGCCCACCAAGGTCGTGCAGGGCGCCAAGATGGCCGACGACCACATCAACCTCAAGTCGATGCAGGAGGTCAACGGCCAGGTGTTCGCGACGGTCAAGACGTCGTTGAGCGACGTCCCCGGGAATTCCGGCGCGCCGCTGATCCTGCTGCTGAAGCGCGACGCCACCACCGGCGCCTGGAGCTCGACGACCATCAGCACGGTGGGAGACGACCAGACACGTCCGATAGTGATGCTCAACCCGTCTCAGGACAAGTTGTACGTCTTTGCGACGACCGCGGTGGGCGGCGGCACGATCGACTCGGGCACGGCCCAGACGGCGATCTTCTACAAGACCACGAGCATGAGCAATCCGAGCTTCGGCCCGGGTCCCGGGACGCCGTTCATCCAGACAGCGGGCGACCAGTACATCAACAACGCGACGTCGACCAAGCAGCCGGTGACCGCGGGCTCTGGGGTCGTGGTGCTCGCGTCCGACAACGTGTCGGGCTTCTACATGCACAACAGCCTCACCTCCCCGGCGGACCCCCCGGTGACGCCGCCGCCTTGCGCATGCCCGGCGGGATCGCCCCCCGCGGGATCGCCCCCGGCGGCATCGCCGGGTAGCGGCCCGGTGATCGGGCCGGGGACGGTCACGGCGAACGTCTGCCCGACCAAGCGCTCGGCGGTCGTGCGGTGGATCCTGCCAAAGCACCAGCGCATGGCCTCGATCGTCGTGAACGTCGCCGGCAAGCGCTACGCCAAGCTGAAGGGCACGCGCCACTCGGTCGTGGTCCATCTCGGCAACCTCGCCGGTCCGTTCTCGATCGAGATCCGTGGAGTTGCCAAGTCGGGCAAGGTCTACGCGGCCGCCCGCACGATGAGCGGTTGCGGTGTCTCGAATCCGCGAGCGATGCGGCTCGTTCGGGTGGTTCACAAGAGGTAGTCGCCGATCGGCCGCACCCTCCGCCTGCGCCGGCCTCGTCGAGCGTCAATCGGCGCGCAGGGCCTCGCCGGTGCCGATGACGCCGTCGCCGAGGATGTCGGCGCGGAGGCCGCCGCGGTGCGCAAGGGCGCGGAGAACGCCGGGGTGCGTGAGGCGCTGGAGATGCGCGCACGGCTCGCAGCGGCGCTGGCCGAAGCACGCGACCGTGCCGATCCGGAAGTGTCGGCCGATAAGGTCGTCCAGCCGCACGTCCCGGGTCACGATGTTGCGGCGCGCCTCGTGCGGGGCGAGCCTGCGGCCGTCGGGCAGCTGCAATTCGTCGAGGACCTCACCCTCGACCAGCGTGAGCGCCCGGCCGCTGCCATGGCGGCTGGAGAACGTGCCCTGCCCCGCGGCGTAGCGGTCGCCCTCGAGGCCGCGACCGGGGAGCGCGCGTGCACGATCGACGACCGTCGGCGGCGCTCCCGGGCCCGCGGCGACGTAGATGAGCTCGACGTGGCCGGCCGCCGCCGCGGACGTGCCGGG
>JAOPZQ010000449.1 GCA_025964075.1 Solirubrobacterales bacterium
GGGCCGGCCCGCCGGTCGCCGCGGGCGCGCCGCGTCCGACGAGCACCGTGCGCGCCGCGCGCAGCTCGCTGACCCGCTCTCTCGGAGCCCAGGCGGTGCTCGGCGTCGACCGGGGAACGGGAACCGCGGATGCCCTGCAGAAGCTGAACGGCACGCTGACGGGCGCTTCGAGCGCCGACCGCGCCGGGATCGCGTGGAGCTACGTCCGCGCCCACGCCGCGGCGCTCGGCCTGAGCTCGTCCGACCTCGGCGGCTTCGCGCTGGCCGACCGCCAGGTCTCGGGCCGCAACCTCCTGACGCTGGGGTGGACGCAGAGCTACCGCGGCATCCCCGCCTTCGACAACGGCCTCCGCGCCGCGCTTGACCGGTCGGGCCGCCTGATCGACGTGATCGGTACGCCGCTCCACGCCCTGACGCTGGCCTCGACGACGCCTCGCCTCCGCGCCGCGCAGGCCCTGGGCGCCCTGATGGCCAACGTCGGCGCGCACCGTGCCGTGCGGGTGGCCTCGGGCCCGACCGGCGCGCGGCGCGCGACGCGCTTCGCCGGCGGCGACTCCGCCCGCCTGGTGATCTTCGGCGGCGACGGAGCGCCCCGGCTCGCCTGGCACCTGACCTACGCGGCGAGCTCGGTGGCGAACTACGACGCGGTCGTCGACGCCACCACCGGGCGCGTGCTCTACCGCGACAACATGACGAAGTTCGCCTCGGACGCCAGCGTATGGCCGAACTATCCGGGGGCGCCGAGCGGGGGCGTAGCGGTGTCCGAGGACCTCGCGGCGCTCGGCTACCTCGCTCCGAGCGCGACGCGCCTCATCGGCAACAACGCCCACGTTTACGACGACCTCAACGACGACAACACAGCTCAGCCGAGCGAGGAGGTCGGGCCGAATCCGGCGACGTCCGACTTCGTCTACGCGTTCTCTCCCTTCGACGTGAACGCGGGCTGCACCGACCCGGCGTTCCCGTGCGCGTGGGACCCGAGCGCGCCGGCGTCCTGGCACACGAACCAGCAGCAGAACGCCGTCCAGCTCTTCTGGCTCGTCAACAACTACCACGACCACCTGGCGAGCGCCCCGATCGGGTTCACGGACTTCCAGGGCGACAACCTGGTGCAGGTCAACGCCGACGACGGGGCGGCCGCGGGGCCCAGCGGCGGCCCCGACGGAGCGCATCTGAACGACGCCAACATGACGACACCGCCGTCCGGCCCGCCGAAGATGCAGATGTACCTGTTCGACTCGCCGAACCGGGCGATCAACGGCGGCGACGACGCGGCGACCGTCTACCACGAGTACACGCACGGCCTCACGGCGCGCCTCGTCACGAACACCGACGGCAGCGGCGCCCTCGGCTCGGCGCAGTCGTCGGCGATGAGCGAGGGATGGAGCGACTGGTACGCCGAGGACTTCCTCGTCCGCCAGGGTTACGAGACCGACAATTCCGGGACGGCGGGCGAGATCGACATCGGCCGGTACTCCGACATCACCGGCCACGCCACACGCCCACAGGGCCTCGACTGCCCCGTCAGCCAGACGGAGGTCGCAGAGTGCCCGAGCCTCCCCCGCCATCCGGGCGGCTACACCTTCGGCGACTTCGGCACGGTCGCCGGATTTGCCGAGCCGCACGCGGACGGCGTGATCTGGTCGCAGACGCTGTGGGACCTGCGGCAGGCGCTGATCGCGCAGGCCGGCGACGAGCAGGTCGGCTCCGACCACGCCGAGCAGCTCATCACGGACGCGATGCGGCCCGGCCTGTCACCGCCGGAGCCCTCGTTCCTCCAGGAGCGCAACGCGATCCTCGCCGCCGACACCGCGGACTTCCCGACGCCCTCGGGAGGCCAGTTCCACACGATCATCTGGCAGGTCTTCGCCGCCCGCGGCATGGGGTTCTACGCCGGCGCCGCCGACAGCAGCGACACCACGCCGGTCGAGGACTTCCACCTTCCTCCGACGGGGACCGACACCGGAACGATCGCCGGCCGCGTGACGAGCGCCGACACCGGGCTGCCGCTGAGCGGCCTGACGGTGGGCATCGGCGGCGGGATGACCACGGCGGCGAGCACCGACGCGAACGGCGCCTATCACCTGGCCGCGCCGGCCGGCACCTACGGCAAGCTCGTGGCGTCCCCCTCGGCCGGGTACGACCAGGTGGTCGCCACCGGAGTGCAGGTGAGCCCGGGCGACACGACGACCCGCGACTTCGGCGTCACCCGGGACTGGGCGGCGAGCGCGGGGGGCGCGACGGTCGCCCAGAACAGCGACGACACCGGCTCCCCGTTCGGCTGCGGAGGCGCCGCGCTCGTCGACCAGCAGACCGGTGTCGGATGGTCCGCGTACAACGCCGGCCACGACCCGAACAACCCGCAGAACGGCGATCCCACGCTGATCATCCGCCTCCCCGACGCGATCACGGTGCGCTCGTTCCTCGCCGACCCGGGGAACACGTGCGGCGACTCCACCTCCGCGAGCACGGCGGGCTACCGGATCGAGACCTCGCCGACCCTCAACCCGGCGACGTGGACGGTCGCCATGGAGGGCACGTTCACCCCCTCCGAGGCCCACCGGCAGAGCCTGCTGACCCCCACCGCCGGCACGACCGGCGTCCGCTTCGTCCGCCTCACGCTCCTCAGCCCGCAGAGCGTGTCGTCGGACTTCGTCGACTTCTCGGAGCTCGAGGTCCTCGGCGGGCGGCCGAACGTCCTGCCCTCGGGGCACCTGACCGTCTCGCCGTCATCGCTGGCTCCCGGCGGGACCGTCACGCTCGACGCCTACTCGTTCACCGACCCCGACAGCGCGATCGTCGGCTACGACTGGGACTTCGACGGCAACGGGACGATCGACCGCACGACGGCGGGCCCGACGACGAGCGTGACCTACGGCTCGGCTGGGACCTACACGGCCCTGGTCGGGGTCCGGGACTTCCGCGGCGGCAGCGGCGCCGCGTCCGCGACCGTCGCCGTGGGGTCTCCGAGCACCGTGCCGCCCTCCACCGTCCCGCCGTCGACGCCGGGCGCCGACCCCGTCGCGACGATCTCCAGGACCGGCAGCCGCGGGAAGGTGACGCTCACGATCGTCTGCTCGCGCGCGTGCACGACCACCGCGGGCGCGACGGTCACGTCGGCGCTGAAGCGCCGGTACCGCCTCGAGGCCCGCACGGTGGCGAAGCTGACCGCGAGCCCGACCGCCGCGGGCACCCGGCGATTCACCCTCACGCTGACCGCGAAGGTGCGCTCCGCCCTGCACCGCCGCCACGTCAAGCGCCTGCCGATCTCGATCCGCGTGACGACGAGGGACTCCGCCGGCCGCACCGGGACCGCGGCCCGCGCCGTGACCGTCAAGCTGTAGCCGTGCCTGCGGACTTCCTAGTGATGGGCGTGGTCAACGTCACGCCGGACTCGTTCTCGGACGGCGGCCGCTACCTCGACCACGACGCGGCCGTCGCGCATGGGCACGAGCTCGTGGAGGAGGGGGCCGACTGGCTCGACGTCGGCGGCGAGTCGACGCGCCCGGGCGCCGATCCCGTCGCCGAGGACGAGGAGCTCCGCCGCGTCGTCCCGGTGCTCGAGGACCTCGCGGGCCTCGTGCCGCTGTCGATCGACACGTCGAAGCTCTCCGTGGCGCGAGCCGCCCTCGACGCGGGCGCCACGCTCGTCAACGACGTCACCGCGTTCCGGAGCGCCCCCGAGCTCGCCGGCCTCGTCGCGGAGCGGGGCGCGCAGTGCATCCTGATGCACATGCTGGGCGAGCCGCGCACGATGCAGCGCGATCCGCACTACGACGACGTCGTGTCCGAGGTCAAGGAGTTCCTCGAGGCGCGGCTGGCGTTCGCGGTCGCCGAAGGCGTCCCGGAGGACCGCGTGATGCTCGACCCCGGCATCGGGTTCGGCAAGACGCTCGAGCACAACCTCGAGCTGATCCGCCGCCTCGACGAGATCGCCGCGCTCGGCCGTCCGGTGGTGATGGGCACCTCGCGCAAGTCGTTCCTCGGCCGGATCACCGGTCGGGACGTCGACGAGCGGGTGCCGGGGACGATCGCCTCTAACGTCCTCGCCTACGAGCGTGGCGCCCGGGTGTTCCGGGTGCACGACGTCGCTCCCGTCCGGGACGGCCTGCTCGTGGCGGCTGCTACGGTCCGCGACCCATGGCCGACGACCCCGAGGACTACGACGACCTCGACGAGGACGACGAGCTGAGCGGGGACGAGGAGGCCGGCGAGCCCGAGGTCACGATCGAGATCTCGGGCCTATCGCTCTACACGCACCACGGCGTCAGCCCCGCAGAGCAGGAGATCGGCCAGCGACTCGTGTTCGACCTCCGGCTCGACGTCGGGGACTGCGACGCGACGCTGACCGACCGGATCGAGGACACGGTCGACTACGCGAAGGTGTGTCAGGAGGTGGCGCTCGCCGCCCAGCAGCGCTCCTACCGCACGCTCGAGCGCCTGGCGACGGCGGTCGCCGACCGGCTCCTCGACCGCTTCGACGCCCAATCCGTCTGGGTCAAGGCCTCGAAGCCCGAGCCCCCGATCCCGCTTCCCGTGGACGAGGTCTCGGTGGAGGTCTGGAGGGAAGCGGAGTAGCGCGGCGAGCTTCGGCCGCGCCACGTCTCCCGCACGAGACGCGACGCGGCCGCTCGCTTGATGGGGCCGGCGGCGGCGTCCTGTCCCCCAGGGCCGCAAGCCGGTCACCGGTTGCCGCAGGTGGGTCAAGCCCGCGACCACACGGAGTGCAGCACGGGTCCGGCCGCCAGACGTGAAGCTGCCGTTACCGTCTGCGCCGTGCCTGCCGCGATCGGCTACCTGGGTCTGGGCTCGAACGTCGGCGACCGCCGCCGCCATCTCGAGGAGGCGGCGGCCGCGCTGCCCCGCCACGGCGTCGACGTCCTCGCCTCGTCCTCCGTCTACGAGACCCAGCCGGTGGGCCTCGTGCTCGACCAGCGCGAGTTCCTCAACGCCTGCCTGCGGATCCGAACGGAGCTGGAGCCCGAGGCGCTCCTCGACGCCTGCAAGGCGGTCGAGCAGGAGCTGGGCCGGGTCCCGGGCGGCGTGCGTCACGGACCGCGGCCGATCGACGTCGACCTCCTCCTGCTCGGCGAGACGACCCACCGCTCGCAGCGCCTGACGCTGCCGCACGAGCAGGTCACGTCACGCCGGTTCGTGCTCGTGCCGCTGCTCGAGCTCGACCCGGGCCTCGCCACGCCCGACGGCACGCGCCTGGCCGTCGCCCTGGCGGCGCTGGGAGCGGGGCAGGACGTCCGCCGCGCCGGGCCGCCGCTGGTTTGACCGATAATCCGCGCGATGCTCCTCGTCGTCGACGTCGGAAACACCCAGACGCACTTCGGGACGTTCGACGGGGAGCGCCTCGTCGAGCACTGGCGCTACGCCACGGTGCGGGAGGAGACCGCGGACGAGCTCGGCGCGAAGCTGCGCGGCCTCCTCGCGCTGCGGGGCCAGAGCTTCGAGGACATCGACGCGAGCATCGTGTCCTCGACGGTGCCGAGGCTGAACCTGGAGTGGCTCCAGGCGGGCCAGCGCTACCTCGGCCACGAGACGATCATCGTCGGGACGGGCGTCAAGACCGGCATCCCGATCCGGATCGACAACCCGCGGGAGCTCGGGGCCGACCGGCTCGTCAACGCCGTGGCCGCCTACGAGCGCGTGCAGGGCTCGTGCATCGTCGTCGACTTCGGGACGGCGATCACCTACGACGTCGTCTCCGCGGAGGGCGAGCTCCTGGGCGCGCTGATCTCCCCGGGGATCGAGATCGCGCTCGAGGCGCTGACCGTGCGCGCCGCGCGGTTGCCCCATGTCGAGCTCGTCGAGCCCCGGGCCCTGATCGGCAAGTCCACCGTGGAGGCGATCCGCTCGGGCGTCGTCTACGGCTACGCCGGCCAGGTCGACGGCATCGTGCGGCGCCTGCACGCCGAGCTCGGCGAGGAGGCGGAGACGATCGCCACCGGCGGGCTGGCGCACGTGGTCGTGCCGTTCACGGAGACGATCGACCAGGTCGACGACCTGCTCACGCTGACGGGGCTGCGTCTGATCTTCGAGCGCAACCGGTAGGGGCAGCGGCTCGAAAGACGGCGCCTCGAGGGGGAGGGTTCGAGCCGCCGCGGCGAAAAACGGCGGCGAGTGGCTCCCGAGGTCCCTATGTGGGACCCAGCGCACCGTTGGACCCGAGAACCGCGCGCCGCGACGGTCGACCCCGTCCCCTCGGGGCGTCGTCGTTCGAAACGCCGCCACTAAGATCGATCGCAAGCCATGCCCTCCCTCACAGACCCCTGGACCCTCGCCGCCGTCGAGATCCCCAACCGCGTCACGCTCGCCCCCCTCGCGGGGATCGGGAACTGGTTCGTCCGCCTGCAGGCGCGGCGCCACGGCGCCGGGCTCGTCGTCTCCGAGATGGTCTCGAGCTATGGCGTCCACTACGGGAACGAGCGCACCTGCACGGAGCTCCTGCGGATCCACCCCGAGGAGCATCCGATGGCGATCCAGCTGTTCGGGAGCGACCCGGCGGTGATGGCCTCCGCCGCGGAGCGCGTCGCCGAGGCCGGGGCCGACATCATCGACCTCAACATGGGCTGCCCGGTGCCGAAGGTCTGCAAGACCGGGGCCGGCGCCGCGCTGCTGCGCGACCACGACCTCGCCGTGGAGCTGGCGAAGGCGGCACGCCGGGGCAGCGGCCTGCCGGTGACCGTGAAGCTCCGGACCGGCTTGAAGCCCGGCGACGAGGACGGCTTCGCCCTCGCGCACCGCCTCGTCGAGGACGCCGGCGTGGCCGGCCTGGCGATCCACCCGCGCCACGCCTCCCAGCAGCACAAGGGGACGCCGGACTACGCGCTGGCGGCCCGCCTCGTCGACGAGCTTCCGGTCCCGATCACGATCTCCGGCGGCCTGCACGACGCCGCCACGATCCGCGACGTGTTCGACCAGACCGGCGCGGCCGCGGTGATGCTCGCCCGCGGGTCGCTGGGCAACCCGTGGCTGTTCGCCCAGGCGCTCGGCCTGCGCGAGGACGAGCCGGCCACGGGCGAGATCGTCGACGAGCTGCAGTGGGTGATGGACCAGGCCGAGGACCACATGGGCAGCGAGCGCGCGGGGCGCTACCTGCGCAAGTTCTACCCCTGGTACGTGGCCCGACTGGGCGGTGGCAAGGCCTTCCAGGACACGCTGCAGCGGGCCGAAGGCATCGACGAAGCCCGCTCCGCGCTGGCTCGGTTCGCCGTTCCAATGCCTGCCTGATGCGGCGCTATACTGCTCCGCCCTGTCCATCCTGGGGGGTTGTCCCGCGAGTCGCCGTCGCGGGTTTTTTGCGCTCTTCAGCGAAGGCGCAGGCGACCGGACCCCCTATTCCCGAGGCGAGCATGCCCAAGGACGTCATCCTCACCCCCGAAGGGCTTACGAAGCTCAAGGATGAGCTCGAATACCTCTCGAACGATAAGCGTCGCGAGGTTGCGGAGCGCATCAAGGAAGCCCGCGAGTTCGGAGACATCTCCGAGAACTCGGAGTACGACGACGCGAAGAACGAGCAGGCGATGCTCGAGGCGCGGATCGCCGCGCTCGAGGAGAAGCTCCGCTCCGCCCAGGTGATCGAGCCCAGTGCTCTGGACACCGACGTGGTGCACGTCGGGTCGGTCGTCCACGTCAAGGACGAGGCCGGCAAGTCCCAGAAGTACACGATCGTCGGCTCCGCCGAGGCCAACCCGCGCGAATACCGGCTCTCCAACGAGTCGCCCGTGGGCAAGGCCCTCGTCGGCCGCAAGCGCGGCGACGAGGTCAAGGTCCAGACTCCGCGCGGCGAGCGCCAGCTCAAGATCACCAAGATCGACGTCGGGGTGAAGTGAGGCCCCGGCCCCGGTGAGCGGGCCCGAGGAACAGCTGGACCTCCCAGAACTGCTCCGGCAGCGCCGGCGCAAGCTCGACGCGCTCCGCGCGGACGGCATCGAGCCGTTCCCGCACGAGTTCCCCGGCGTGGTGCCGAGCGCAGGGATTCGAACCGCACACGAGGACCTGCCCGCCGGCGAGGAAACCGACGCGCGCTACCGCGTCGCCGGCCGCCTGGCGGCCCGGCGCGGCCAGGGCAAGATGGCGTTTCTCGACCTCGTCGACCGCTCCGGCCGCATCCAGCTCCAGGCCCGGGCCGACGTCCTCGGCGAGGAGAAGATGGCGCGGCTGCTCTCGCTCGACCTCGGCGACCTCGTCGGCGTCGAGGGCACGGCCTTCCGCTCCAAGCGCGGCGAGCTGTCCCTGCGCGTCGAGGACTTCGCCGTCCTTGCCAAGTCCCTGCGCCCGCCGCCGGAGAAGCACCACGGGCTCACGGATGTCGAGACCCGGTTTCGGCACCGCGAGCTCGACCTGATCGCCAACGAAGAGTCGCGCGAGATCTTCCTCGCCCGCGCGAAGGTGATCTCGGCCGCCCGCCGATACCTGGACGACCAGGGCTTCGTCGAGGTCGAGACGCCGGTGCTCCAGCCGCTCTACGGCGGCGCGCTCGCGCGGCCGTTCACGACGCACCACAACGCGCTCGATCGGAACCTCTACCTGCGGATCGCCACCGAGCTCTACCTCAAGCGCCTGATCGTCGGCGGCCTCGAGCGCGTGTACGAGCTCGGCAAGGACTTCCGCAACGAGGGCGTCTCCTTCAAGCACAACCCCGAGTTCACGATGCTCGAGTTCTACGAGGCCTACGCGGACTACGAGGACGTCGCGAAGCGCACCGAGGACCTCGTCCACCAGGCGGCCGGGGCCGCGAACTACGAGGGCGACCTGAACTTCGCTCCGCCCTGGCGCCGCGAGCGCCTCGTCGACGCCATACGCGAGCGGACGGGCATCGACATCCTCGCCGCCCGCGACCGCGACGCGCTCGCCGCGGCGATGGAGCAGAAGGGCTTGACGGCGCCGGCCACCGACACCTGGGCACAGCTCGTCGACGAGCTGCTCTCCAAGCACGTCGAGCCGACGCTCGAGCAGCCGACGTTCCTCTTCGACTACCCGGTCGAGCTCTCGCCGTTCGCGAAGCGCCACCGCTCCGAGGAGGGCCTCGTCGAGCGCTGGGAGGCCTACGTGCGCGGTATGGAGATCGCGAACGCGTTCACCGAGCTGAACGACCCCGACGAGCAGCGCCGCCGCTTCGAGGAGCAGCGCCGGCACGCGGCCGCCGGCGACGAGGAGGCCCAGCCCTTCGACGAGGACTTCCTCCAGGCGCTCGAGCAGGGGATGCCGCCGACGGGCGGCGTCGGCCTCGGGATCGACCGCGTCGTGATGGCGCTCACCGGGCGCGAGTCGATCCGCGAGGTCGTCCTTTTCCCCGCGATGCGCTGACCGCGGTATAAACGCGGTGAAGATGGCGGACGACGACCGGATCCACGAGCGCTCGCGGGAGGCCCTGTCGCCCTTCCTCGCCGCGGCGCTCCGCGCCCGCGGCCCGGCGGAGCTCGCAGCCGGCTCGGCGGAGGACGTCGTCAGCGTCGAGGTGCGCGTCGGCGACATTCGGCGCGCCCTCGTCATCTACGAGAGCGACCTCGCCGGCGCTCGCCTCGCCGACTGGATCGCGGAGGGGCGCGCGGCGCGGACGCGCGAGGGCCTCGCGCAGCGCACCGGCAACGCGTTCGTGCTCGAGGTCGCGCCACCGAACGGCGGCCCCCCGAGCTCGTACGAATGCTCCGACCTCGACCAGGTCCGCGACCGCGTCGAAGAGGCCGCCGGCGCGTCCCTCGAGGCGATGCGCGAGTTCCTCGGAGCCGAGGCCGCGCCGTCCGCCGAGCTCCAGGCCCAGCTCGGCCGCCAGGCCTTCCGGCGGCTGACGAGCCAGCTCGAGAGCCACCCCGACCAGCCGGCGCGATTCGACCTGCCGGATCGTCCGTGGCTCCGCCTCTCGGTCTCCGAAGGGCCCGCCGGGCCTGCCGTCCCGTTTAGCCGGAACTAGCGAATCTGCCCGTTTGCCGGGCTTTTCCGGCCCGTCAAGTAGGCCCGAGCCGGTTGGTATGCTGAGCCATGCTCGCTGACGGGCCCCGAAGCGCCTCATCCATTTCAGCCTTACGGTCGAAGATGGGGGTAACGGGGACGCAGGCGACCCCGAGACCGGACCACAACTCGACCGACACACCAGTCTCTTCGAGAGTTACGCGCGAGTAGGTAGGAAGGAAGCACCAGCATGTTCGAGCGATTCACCGAACGAGCGCGCCAAGTGGTCGTCCTCGCTCAAGAGGAGGCGCGAACGCTCAAGCACAACTACATCGGAACCGAGCACATCCTCCTGGGTCTGCTGCGCGAGGAAGAAGGCCTCGCCGCGCGCGTCCTGGAGTCCCTGGACATCACCGTCGAGCGCGTGCGCGCCCAGGTGGTCCGGATCGTGGGCTCGGGCGAGGAGGTCACGAGCGGTCAGATCCCGTTCACGCCTCGCGCCAAGAAGGTCCTGGAGCTGGCGCTCCGCGAGGCGCTCTCGCTCGGCCACAACTACATCGGCACCGAGCACATCCTGCTCGGCCTGGTGCGTGAGAACGAGGGCGTCGCGGCGCGCATCCTCCTCGATTTCGACGCGGACTCCGAGAAGATCCGCAACGAGGTCATCCGGATGCTCTCCGGCCCCGGTGGTCGCCGCCAGCAGAGCGGCGGCAGTGGCGGTGGCGGCGGACAGAGCGCGCAGCAGGGCGAGGGCAAGAAGTCCTCGAAGCTGCTCGACCAGTTCGGACGCAACCTGACGAAGCTCGCCTCCGAGTCCAAGCTCGACCCCGT
>JAOPZQ010000461.1 GCA_025964075.1 Solirubrobacterales bacterium
GGCGATCTCCTCGGCGTCGGCCGCGCCGAGGAGACCGGCGGCCGCGCACGCCCGCGCGAGGCCCGCCTCGAAATCGAGCATCGCCTGCAGCCACGCCTCGTCGCTCGCGTGCGAAGCGACGTCGCCGCGTGCGAGGACCGCGTCGAACAGGCCGCCCCCAGACTGCGTCCTCATCCGGCTTCGGCGTCGAGCTCGTCGAGGACGCGCTGCGCCACCGCGAACGCCCGGTTCGCGGCGGGTACGCCGGCGTAGACGGCGCTGTGGAGCAGCACCTCGCGGATCTCGTCGCGCGTGAGCCCGTTGCGCACCGCCCCGCGGACGTGCAGCTCGAGCTCGTCGCTGGCCAGCGCGGTGAGCAGCGCCAGCGTGATCAGGCTCCGCTCGCGCCGATCGAGGCCCGGCCGCGACCAGATCTCGCCCCACGCGTAGCGCGTGATGAAGTCCTGGAAGTCGGCGGTGAAGTCGCTCGTCCGCGCGAGCGCGCGATCGACGTGCTCGTCGCCCAACACCTCGCGGCGGACGCGCGGTCCGTCCTCGGCGGGATCGGGGGCCATCGGGGCGTCAGCGTAGCGGCGCCCTGGGTATGAACGTCAGGCGAGGGCCGCCGCGCGAAGCTTCTCGAGGGACGCCGTCTCGATCTGCCGCACACGCTCGGCGCTGACGCCGAGCTCCTCCCCGAGCTCGCGCAGGCTCCGGGGACGACCGTCGAGGCCGTAGCGCCCCCGCAGGATGCCCCGCTCGCGGTCCCCGAGAGATTCGAGAAGCTCGGGCAGGCGCTCCGCGGCCGCCTTCTGGCAGACGCGGTCGTACCCGTCCTCCGAGCGGGGATCGGCGAGCGAGTCCCCGAGCGTCGCCGTCGACGGCTCGGTACCGGGCGCGGGCTCGTCGAGCCGGCGGGCCCGGCGCTGCGCGGACGTGAGGCTCTCGACCTGCGCGAGCGGGAGCTCCACCTCGCGCGCGATCTCGCGCGGGCTCGGCTGGCGCCCTTGCTCCTGCAGGTGCCGGCGCTCGGTGTTCCGCACCCGGGCCAGCTGCCGGAACGCGCGGTCGGAGAGCACGAAGGAGCCGCTCAGCTCCGAGACGAGGCGCTGCATCGCCTGGCGGACCCACCACGAGGCGTACGACCAGAACGGCGTGCCCAGCGTCGGGTCATAGCGCTCGAGCGCGCGCAGGACACCGAGCACTCCCTCCTGGATGAGCTCCCGCCGCTCGATGCCGGGCAGGCCGCGGTAGGTCCGCGCGACGCCGCCGATCAACGGGAGGAAGTCTCGAACGAGGTCGTGACGGGATTGAGGATCGCCGGCCTGGGCCGCGAGCACCAGTGCTCGCTCCGCCCGCTGAGACCGGGACTTGCGTGGTTGTGGAAGCGCCGAGGACATAGCCCCAGATTCCCGCGTCGCGGACCGCTTCTGAACCCGGCGGCCTTCAGTCTCGACTGCGGGCTAGCCCCAATCCGAGGACGTAGCGACGGTTGCTTTGCAACGCACGAGTCACACCGCGAGGCGTAAGGTCGCGAGGGTGTCCGATGCGGCTCCGCTACGCGTCGTCGTGGGGGAGGACCAGGCGCTCGTCCGGGAGGGGATTCTCAGCGTCCTGGAGGAAGCCGGCTTCGACGTGGTCGCGGTCGCGGGCGACGCCGAGGACCTCGTGCGGAAGGCGCGCGCCCACGAGCCGGATGTCGTCGTCACGGACATCCAGATGCCGCCCGACCACACCGACGACGGGCTGCGCGCCGCACAGTCGATCCGCGCCTCGCACCCTCACATCGGCGTGCTCGTGATCTCGCAGTTCCTCGAGGACCGCTATCCGCTCGAGCTCGTGGGCGACCATGCCGAAGGCATCGGCTACCTGCTGAAGGACCGCGTCGGCGACCTCGCGCTCTTCGCGGCCGCGGTGGAGCGCGTCGCGCTCGGCGGGTCCGTCCTCGACCCGGCCGTCGTCGCGCGGATGGTCAGCCGGCCGCGGCGCGACAGCCCGATCGACGACCTGAGCCGGCGCGAGCGCCAGGTGCTCGGGCTGATGGCGGAAGGGCGGTCGAATCACGCCATCGCCGGCGAGCTCGTGGTCACGGTCGCCACGGTCGAGCGCCACGTCACCAGCATCTTCGGGAAGCTCGAGCTGGCCCCGAGCTCGGAGCATCACCGCCGCGTATTGGCCGTGTTAGCTTTCCTCAGGGATTGAGAACTATCTCTGCACCAGTACGCGTACACTGACGGCCACGATGCGGATCCGGCCGTGAGCGAGCCTCACACGAGGCCGGATGCGGACCGGCACGCGGAGGAGCTTCGTACCGCGCAGCGACGCCTCATCGAGGCCGGCGACACGGCCCGGCGCCAGCTCGCACGCGACCTCCACGACGGCGCGCAGCAGCAGCTCGTCGCCTCGGTGATCAGCCTCCAGATGGCGCAGCGCAAGTGGTCGGCGGACATGCCACGGGCCAAGGAGCTCGTCGACAAGGCGCTGGCGCAGGCCGAGTCGGGCCTCGCGACGCTGCGCGACCTCGTGGCCGGGATCCACCCCCCGGTCCTCACGCACCTCGGCCTCCGCCCCGCGATCGAGACGCTGGCGGCGCGCTACCCGATCCCGGTCCGGCTCGACCTCCTCGACGAACGTCTTCCTCCCCCGATCGAGGCGAGCGTCTACTACTTCGTCTCCGAGGGGCTCACGAACACGATCAAGTATGCGAACGCGTCCGAGGCGGCCGTGCGGATCGCGATCGAAGGCGGCCTCCTGGTCGTCGAGGTGCGCGACGACGGCGTCGGCGCCGCCGATGCCACGCGCGGCGGCGGTGGACTGATGGGGCTCGCCGACCGGGTCTCCGCCCTCGGCGGCGATTTCGGCATCGCGAGCGAGGCGGGCGCCGGCACGTCGTTGCGCGCCGAGATACCGCTCGGCTCGGGCTAGGCTACGCCCGCCCCGTCACCTCGCGGACCGCGGCGACCAGCGTGTCGAGCGGAGCGCCCTTCTCGACGTAGCGATCGGCGCCGAGCGACATCGCGATCCCGCGCAGGCGCTCCGCGCCGAGGCTCGAGAACACGACGATCTTCGCGCCGGGCGCGGACTCGCGCAGGAGCGGGATGACCTCGAGACCGTCCGCCCCGGGCATCGAGAGGTCGAGGAGCACGACGTCGGGGTCCAGCTCCGCGGCGCGCGCCACGCTCGTGCCCCCGTTCCCCGCCTCGCCGACGACGCTCATGTCGGGCTCCTCGCCGAGCATTTCGCGCAGGATCGCGCGCATCTCGGGTACGTCGTCGCATACCAGGATTCGGATCGGGCCTTCCATGCCGCGAATATTCGATCCGCATGCTTCCATGCCCATCCGGCAACTGCCCGATCTTCGGCCGTGCCTAACGAATCAGGCCGGCGCAGCGCGTCCGCGTAGGGCGAGCTTCCGCGCCATTCGGTCACCGCCACGTCGACGAGCAGATGCCGGACCACCCCGTCGGTGCGCACGATCCGGAGGTCGATTGGTTCGATGTGCCCGCTCGTCTCGAACGCCGCCGCCACCCGGTCGCGGGCGTCGGCGTGCGTCCGCGCGAGGCCGTCCCGATCGATCACGACCGCAGCATCCGGCGCGCTGTCCAGGACGGGGTCGCTCAACCGGGTTCGGGGTAGGCCGGCGGCGCCGTTGCTCAAGCCCGGCGGGGTCCTACCCTGAAGGTATGGCGAAAGTCTGGATCCTCGACACGGAGACGAAGGGCACGGGCGCCAACGTCGTGCCGCTCGAGAAGGTGACGCGGAAGCCGGCGCCGGAGCCGGAGCCGCTGTCCGTGCCGCGGAAGCCTCGCCCCCGGCCGGCCCCAGCCCCCGAGCCGCCACCGCCGCCCGAGTTCAAGGTCGTCGACCTGATGACCAGGGAGACGCTCGTCGAGGGCGCGAACGCGCGCGAGACCGTCACGGCCCTGAAGCCCGTCCGCAGCGTCGTCGACGTCAACGTGTACTCGCGGCGGCGCGAGACGGAGGAGTGGCGGCTCCTCACGCTCGACGAGCAGCGCGCGCTGTGGAGGCTCCGGGACCGGTAGAGCGGTCGGTCCCACTTGCGGTCGGAGCCCGGCGCCCTAGTCACGTAGGAGTGTCGATCTTCCCCGAGCCGGTTCCCTGCCCGCACGTCACGATGATCCGTCCGGTCGTGCCTCGCACTCCGGAGGGATGCGAGGAGTGCCTGCGGATCGGCTCGCCCTGGGTCCACCTCCGCCTGTGCCTGACGTGCGGTCACGTCGGGTGCTGCGACTCGTCGCCGAACCGCCATGCCCGCCGGCACGCGCACGCGATCGGCCATCCGATCGTGCAGTCGTTCGAGCCCGGCGAGGACTGGCGGTGGTGCTACTTCGACGAGACGTTCGTCTAGGAGGGTCCTGAAAAAGTCCGGCACGCCCGGA
>JAOPZQ010000477.1 GCA_025964075.1 Solirubrobacterales bacterium
ATGTTCGTCGCCTCCAGGTTCACCTACACGCTGGAGACGATCATCCAGGCCGGAAAGCAGCTCGTCGCCGTCACCGACGTGCCGGTCCGGACGAACCCGCAGCTGCGCGAGTCACGCCTGTTCCCCTCGATGGGCGCCTACGTCCGCCGCAACACGGTGTCGATCTTCCGCATCTACGCCCAGTACGAGCCGCTGCGGGTGTTCTGGCTTGCCGCCGGCGTCTTCGGCCTCGCCGCCCTCGCGCTGTGGATCCGCTTCTTCTGGGCCTACCTGTTCGGCTCGGGCCACGGCCACGTGCAGTCGCTGATCGTCGGCGCCGTGCTCTTCAACGCGGCGATGCTGCTCGCAGCGCTCGGCGTGATCGGCGACCTGCTCGCCGCGCAGCGCACGCTCTCGCAGCGCACGTTCGAGCGGGTGCGGCGGATCGAGCTGCAGCTCGGCGTCGGCCCGTCCCACTACGAGCCCGGCGCGCGCGACACCGGGGTGCCGGCGACCACGGGCGCCCGGGCCGCGAACACCGGGCGCACGGAGGAGCGGGAGGCGCTGAACCTGTGAGCACCGTCGAGGTCCCGACCGGGAACACCTACGACAAGTACGGCTCGACGAACCCGGTCGTCCGCAAGCTCATGGCCGGCTTCGAGCGCTCGCTGGACGAGCTGCTCGGTCGCGCGGCGCCGAAGACGATCCTCGACGTCGGCTGCGGCGAGGGAGTCCTCGTCGAGCAGTGGGCCGATCGGCCGGGCGTCGAGCGCATCGTCGGCATCGACCTCGACGACGAGGGCCTGCAAGCGGAGTGGGCCAAGCGCCAGCGGCCGAATCTCGAGTACAAGGTGATGCCCGCCGAGAACCTGCCGTTCGCCGAGGACGAGTTCGAGCTCGCGAGCGCGATCGAGGTGCTCGAGCACGTGCCGGATCCGGCGCACACCGTGGCGGAGATGGCCCGCGTGTCGGGCGGTCACCTGCTCGTGAGCGTCCCGCGCGAGCCGCTGTGGCGTGGCCTGAACATGGCCCGCGGCGCGTACCTGCGCGAGCTCGGCAACACCCCCGGGCACGTGAACCACTGGTCCAAGCGGTCGTTCGTGCGGCTCCTCTCTCGCCACGGCGAGGTCCTCGAGGCCCGCTCGCCGTTCCCCTGGACCATGCTGCTGGTCCGTGTCGGGTAGCAGGAACGGGGCGCTCACCGCGGCCGATTCGCCGGCGCCGGTCGAGCCGCCCGGCGAGCCGCGCTCCTACGGCTCGGGTGCGCGGATCCTGTCGATCGGGATCGCGTCGACCGGGATCTTCTCCTTCGCCTACCTGGCGCTCGCCTCACACGTCCTGAGCCGCTCCGCCTACGGGCGGATCTCGCTGCTCTGGTCGATCATGTTCGTGATCCTGTCGGTGATCTACCGGCCGATCGAGCAGCTGCTCTCGCGCACGATCGCCGACCGCCGGGCCCGCGGCCTGCACCACGCCCATCCGCTCCGCGTCCCGGCGCTGATCCAAGCCGGGTTCGCGCTCGTCTTCCTCGTCGCCGCGCTGACGCTCCACGACCAGCTCGTGAGGCACCTGTTCGACGGCTCCTCCGCCCTCTACTGGGTCCTCGTCATCGGCGTGAGCGCGTACGCGGCGAGCTACTTCGCCCGCGGCTGGCTCGCCGGGCACGAGCGCTTCGCGCTCTACGGCGGGCTCGTGCTCATGGAGTCGACGTCGCGCTTCCTGTTCGCGCTCGCGGCGGCGATCGGGATCGTGCACGGTCAGACCGCGGTGGCGATCGGGATGGCGGTCGCGCCGTTCGTCTCGCTCGTCGTCGTGCCGCTCGCGTTCTCGCGCGCCAGGGCCGGGCGCGAGGACGAGCTCGCCGGCGTCGCCGTCGCCGATGCCGCCCGCGAGGGCCCGGCCCACGCCCAGATCGAGGAGGCGACCGTCGACCTCTCGATGCGCCACGGCGCCCGGTTCGCCGCCGCCGTGTTCGGGATCATGCTCGCCGAGCAGACGCTGGTGAACGCCGCGGTGATCGCCGTCAACAGCACCTCGGGCCGGGTGCTCGCGGGCTTCGTCTTCAACGTCCTGCTGATCGTGCGCGCCCCGCTGCAGCTCTTCCAGGCGATCCAGACCTCGCTCCTCCCCCACCTCGCCGGCCTCGAGGCGACGGAGAGCGAGGAGGGCTTCGCCCGGGCGATCCGCGTGACGTGCCTCGCGATCGCGGCGTTCGCCGGCGTCTGCGCGATCGGGCTGCTGGCGATCGGCCCGTTCGTCATGGGCGTCGTCTTCGGCCACCACGGGTTCCACTACGGGCGCTTCGGGCTCACGCTCGTCGCGTTGGGCATGGGCCTGCATCTGATCGCCGGCGCGCTCAACCAGGCCGCGCTCGCCCGCGGCCGGGCCGCGCTGGCCGCCGGCGCGTGGCTGATGTGCGCGATCCTGTTCGTCGCCTGGGTCGCCTCCCCGGCGATGAACGACGAGGTGCTGCGGACGGAGGTCGGCTACTTCGGCGCCGCGCTCCTGCTCTGCGGGATGCTGTTCGGGCTCTACCGGCGCCCGGCGGATGCCTGAGGCCCGCCACCCCGTCGGCCGTGGCGAGCATCGAGTGGTTCGTGGGTGACCGATACGGTCACCGTCGCACCACTCGACGTCGAAAGTGGCTCCGCGGGGCTCCGCACCCTCCCCTCGTGGCCGCCGTTGCTCCGATCTACGCGGTCGCCGAAGCCACCTGAGCCCGCGTCCGCGCCGTGCGCACGGCGTTCGACAGCGTGTCGACGTCGTAGGCGCCCTCGTGGCGCCGGCCGTTGATGAAGAAGGTCGGCGTGCCCGACACGCCGCTCGCGTCCGCGGTCGCCACGTCCTCGGCCACGCGCGGGGCGTGGACGCGGCGGCGCACCTCGTCCGAGAAGCGCTCGACGTCGAGCCCGAGCTCCTCGGCGTCGCGGCGGAGCGTCGGCGGCCGGAGGTCGTCCTGGTGGGTGAAGAGCCGGTCGTGCATCTCCCAGAACCTGCCCTGGGCGCCCGCGGCCTCGGCCGCCTCCGCCGCGATCTGCGCGTGCTCGTGCACGTCGTTCAGCGGGAGGTGGCGCCACACGTAGCGCACGTCGTCGCCGAAGTCGGCGAGGAGCTCGCGGATGATCCTCTCCGCCTGTCCGCAGTACGGGCACTCGTAGTCGCCGTACTCGACGAGCGTGACCGGCGCGTCCACCGGCCCGCGGATGTGGTCGCGCTCGGGGTCGACGTCGCGGGCGAGGTCGAGGATCTCGTCGCCCGGCGGCCCGAGCTGGAGCCGGATCGACTCGGGGAGGCGTTCGGCGACGCGGAAGAGGCCGAGACTGACGAGGGTCGCGAGCACGGCCGCGGCGAGGACGCCGAGCTTCGCCTCGGCGAGGAGCTCGCCGTGGAACGCGAGCGAGGCGATCAGGAGCGACACCGTGAAGCCGATGCCCGCCACGGCGGCGCCGCCCGCGAGCGTCGGCCACCCGACGGGCGGGCGCGTCCCGCCGAAGCGGGGATGGGACGCCAGCCACGCGGCGGTGAGGACGCCGACCGGCTTGCCGATCACGTAGCCGGCGACGATGCCCAGCGTCACGGGCGACGTCGCGGCGTGGCGCAGGAGCGTGCCGTCGATGTGGATGCCCGCGTTCGCGAGCGCGAAGACCGGCACGATCGCGTAGCTCGTCCACGGGTGCAGGCGATGCTGGAGGCGCTCGTTCGGCGAGATCGCGCTCTCCACGCTCCGCTGGGCGCTGCGGGCGAGCTCGGGTGTCGGCTGCTCGCGGAACAGGCGCGTGATCGCGGTCGCCCGTTCGAGGTCGCTGCGGGCCGGCGGGTAGGCGCTCGTCGTCAGCCCGAGGAGGAGGCCGGCGATCGTCGGATGGACGCCCGACTGGTGCATCGCCACCCATAGCGCGGTGCCGAGCACCACGTAGGCCGCTCCCTGCACCTCGGGGATGCGCCGCGCGGCGAGGAACGCGGCGAACAGCGCGACCGCCACGCCCAGCGCCACGAGGTCGACGTGGTCCGTGTAGACGGTGCCGATCACGAGCAGGCCCCCGATGTCGTCCACGACGACGAGCGTGAGGATGAACACCCGCAGCCGCTGCGGGCACCGCGGCCCGACGAGGGCGAGGACGCCGAGGGCGAACGCCGTGTCGGTCGACATCGCCGCGCCCCAGCCGTGCGCCCCGGGCCCACCGGCGTTGATCGCCTGGTAGATCGCGATCGGGACCACCATGCCGCCGATCGCCGCCATCACCGGGAGCGCGAGGCGCCGGCGCTCGCGCAACTCCCCCATGTCCATCTCCCGCCGGGCCTCGAGGCCGACGACGAAGAAGAAGAACACCAACAAGCCGTCGTTCACCCAGTGGCGCAGGTCGTCGGAGAGCTGCCAGTGGCCGAGGCGGATGGCGAGCTTCGTCGTCCACACCGACTCGTAGCTGTGCGGCCAGGGCGAGTTCGCCCACGCCAGGGCCGCCACCGTCGCCCCGAGCAGGACGAGGGCGCTGCCGGTCTCCGTGCTCAGGAAGTCGCGGACGGGTGCGGCGACGCTGCGCGCCCAGGCTGTCCGGCCTCCGGTGGCGGGAGCGGGGCTGTCGGCCACTGCTCGATTATCGCCGGGCCCCGGCGCGCCAGCGCCCAACCGGCCGCGCCCGCCACCACGAGGATCGGCATCAGTGGGAGGTTGTAGCGGCCCTGGGCGACCACGAGCAGGTGGAGCGCCGTGCTCCAGGCGACGATCGCGAGGATCGCGCCGAGCACCAGGTTGCGGGTGCGCCACAGGCCGTAGAAGAGGCCGGAGAACGCGGCGATCACGATCACGACGTGCAGCACCCGGATCTCCCACGACGTGTGCATGGCGCCGCCGCGGGCGTAGCGCGTCCACATCCGGTCGAGCTTGCGGACCATCAGCCCGAGCCATCCGATCGGGTCGTTCGTGACGTAGCGCTTGATGTTCGCGAGTCCCTCCTTGCGCAGCGAGGCGTCATGGGAGAGGCCGGGATTGCGCTTGGCGACGGCGTCGAGCACGTCGGCCGCGGGGATCGCCAGCGGGTTCTTGACGGTTCGATCCTGCGGCTCGCGCCGTCGCGTCTCGGCGACGAGCTTGCGCTTCATCTGGAACGTGTTGCCGTCCCCGGGGAGGTAGGTCCCGACGAACAGCGCCGATCCGCTCCCCGTGGTCACCGGCACGAGCTGGTGCTGGCGCGAGGAGACGTAGATCGTCCACGGGGCGAGCGCGAGGATCGCGCCGGCCGCCAGTGCGCCACCGGCAAGCAGGCCGGGGCGCCGCCCCACCCGTCGCGCGAGCACGACCGCCACGACGATCGCGATCAGGAACGGCGCCGCGAGCAGGTCGGCGCGCACGAGCACCGCCGCGCCGAGGGCGAGGCCGGCCAGGCCCCAGCGCCACGGACGGCCCTCCCGGACCGCCCACGCGAGCGCGAGCACGCCGAGCGCCAGGACGAGCGCGCCCAGCGGCTCGGAGAGCTGCTGGCTCGTATTGATGATCAGCGGCGGGTAGAGGGCGATCACCGCGGCGGCGATCAGGCCTGCGGCGTCGCCCGCGAGCATCCGTCCGAGCAGGAAGACGACGACGATCAGCGCCACCCCCACGAGCCACTGGGCCCACAGGACCGAGTTGATCTTGAGCGACCCGTGCGCGCTCGGGTGGAGCTTGTAGGCGAGCGCGAACAGGGCCGGCGCGCCGGGCGGCCAGTGCAGCGGCTGGCTCATGTGGGTCGAGGCGTCGCCGTAGTGCCCGTGCTTGGCGAGGTCGATCGCGAGCTTCGCGTAGGAGCGCTCGTCGGCCGACTGGTAGCCGCTGCCGTGCGCCGCCTGCTGGGCCCGCAACGCCCCGCCGACCACGAGGATCAGGGCCAGCACCGCGAGCACGCCGCGACGCGTGGACAGGATGGCTCGAACCCGAGACACGAAGGCAGGAGAATAGGCGCGGTCCGCCGCGGCCCGCTTTCGTGTTCGGTTATTCGTAGGCCAGAGCCTCGAGCACGTCGAGCCGCGCCGCCCGGCGTGCCGGGGCGATTGCCGCCAGCACGCCGCAGATCGCGGCGACCGCGAGCACGACGATCAACTGCCCGACGGGGATCGAGACCGCGAATCCGTCGGCGGCCAGCGGGCGCGTCACGAGGATCGAGAAGATCACGCCGAGGACGACGCCGATGATCGCGCCGATCAGCGCCGTGATCACCGCCTCGTAGCGGACGATCCGCTTGACCTGGCGCTTCGATGCCCCGATCGCCCGCAGCATCCCCAGCTCGCGCGTGCGCTCGTAGACGGAGAGCACGAGCGTGTTGACGATCCCGAACAGCGACACGATCACCGCCAGCGACAGCAGCGCGTAGAACAGGCCGAGGATCTGGTTGACCTGCTTGCCCTGCTCGTCCTTGAACTGGGGCTTCGTATACGCCTTGGCGCCCTGGAAGGACGTGTCGAGCACCCGCGCGACGGCGGCGCGGGCCTGGACGTCGCTCACCCCCGGCGCCGAGGCGGCGACGATCGCCTCGTCGCTCGTGACCCCGAACGACCTGGCCGCGAGCGCCTGGGACACCGTGATGCCTCCGAGGAACTGACCGTCGTCCTTGTAGATGCCGCGGACCGTGAGCGGGACGCGCGCGCCGGTGGGCGTCAGCACGGAGAGCGAGGAGCCGACCCTGAAGCGGTGGTCATGCGCGAAGGTCTTGCTCAGCGCGGCGCCGTCGGTGCCGAGGCGAGCGAACGTGTCGGACGCACCGGCCTTCCACGTCACGTGGTAGACGCTCGCGATCTCGGGCGGCACGCCGGCGACGTCGGTGCTGCTGCCGACCCCCGCCGCGCGACCCCTGGTGAGCGCGATACCGGCCACGGTCCGGAGCTGCGGCAGCCGCTTCAGGTCGTCGACCGCGGCGGCCGGGATCCCCTGGTCGGAGTTCGGCTGCTGCACGATCACGTCGCCGGCGATGCCGCGATCGACCGCCCGGTCGATCGAGGTCCGCAGGCCGGCCGCGAACACGGTGATGAAGGACACGAGCGTGACGCCGACCATCAGCGCGGCGGCCGTCGAGGCGGTGCGCCGCGGGTTGCGCTGCGCGTTCTCCCGCGCCAGGCGGCCGGGCACGCCCCGGAGGCGCTCGAGCGGCATCCCGACGGCCG
>JAOPZQ010000488.1 GCA_025964075.1 Solirubrobacterales bacterium
GCGCGCGACGGTCTCGCCGACCGCCGGCGCGGGTGGCGGCGGTACGGGCTCCAGCGGCGGCAGTCTGCGCAGCGCCCGCTCGTCGCCGGCCGTCGAGCTCACGGGCTGCGCCGCCTCGCATCCCGGCGTCTCTCAGATGCTCGGCCGGATGGGCCAAGTGCGTGGCGTGACGCTCGTTTCGCTCTCTAACAGCGCCCGGCTCAGCAAGCAGAGTGGCAGCAGCGGTGGCAGCGGTGTCGGCGTGGACTGCCGCCGCGGCGACCAGCGTCGCTCGCTCTTCTCGATGGTGCTGTTCCTCGAGAACGCGAAGCCGGTCCTGCCGCCCAGCGCCGGCGGCACGGCCCCGGCGCCCGCGGCGGCCGCGACGCCCACGAGCTCATCGGCGACTCCGGCGACCTCGACCACCCCGGCGACCACGCCGACCACCCCGGCGACCACGTCGACGACCCCGAACGCGAGCGGCAAGTGAGCGAACGCGACATCCTCACCCGCGTCTCGCTGCTGACTCTCGTCGGCATCGCGGCGATGTGGTTCCTCCTCATCAGCCCGAAGCGAGACGACGCCTCCAAGCAGGCTCGGCGCGTGACCACGGCCGAGCAGCGGCTGGCGACGGCGAGCCAGACGCTCGCGACCGGTCAGCGGGCCCAGGTACAGGCGCCCGAGAACCGGCGCATCCTCGTCGCGCTCGGCACCGCCCTGCCCGACTCCGCCGGCGCCGCGGCGCTGCTCCGCGAGCTCAACGGCACCTCCAACCACGACAACGTCGCGTTCCGCACGGCTTCCCTGGCCGGCGGCGCATCCTCGGCGCCGGCGGCGGGCGTGGCCCAGCTCCCTCCGGGGGCCGCGCTCGGGGCCAACGGCCTGCCGACGCTTCCGCTGACCCTCACCTTCGACGGCCGCTACCTCCGCCTCACGACCCTGCTCGACCGCCTGCGCCGCTTCGTCTCCCTCGCCGGCACCCACGTCGTCGTCCACGGCCGGCTCCTGAGCGTCGAGTCGGTGCAGCTCACCCGTGACGACCCGGCGAGCCCGACGGTGTCCGCCTCGCTCGCGGCCACGGCCTACCTGGCGCCGCTGCCCGGCGCGAGCCCGACGACGCCCGGCGCCGCGTCGACGACCACCCCAGGCGCGACCGGCGCCACGTCGTCCGCCGGCACCACGACCACCGCAAGCGCAGGAGCGACCCCATGAGCGCGCTGTCGACCCCCGCGAGCCCCCCGGCGGCCCGCCGGCGCCTGTTGCCGGCCGCCGCCGTCGGCATCGCCGTGGCGGCGATCGGGCTCCCGCTCGTCTTCCTCCACGGTCACGACGCCGCCGCTCCGGCCACGCCCGCCGCTCCCGCGGCGAGCGCTCCGAAGAGCGCGCCGGCCCTGACGCCGCACGCGGCGACGGCTCACCCGGTTCACGGCGCCCCGTCCGGTTCCGTCAGCGATCCGTTCGCGCGCGCCATCACCGCGTCCAAGACGCCGGGCTCCGCGAGCGCGGCGCCCTCGTCCTCGGCGAGCCCCGCGAACACCGGCACCTCCCCCGGCAGCACGAGCACCACGGTCACGCCGTCGCACGCGACCACGCCGGCGACCACGACCGTGACCACGACCCCGACGAGCACCACCCCGACGACGCCCGTCGTCGCCGCTCCCGCGCACCCGTGGCGCGTCTACCGCGCGGACGTGCGCGTCAGCCCGGCGCGCGGCAGCGCCGTCCACCACAAGCTCACGCGGCTCACGCCGCTCCCGTCGGCGCAGGCGCCGTTCGTCATCTACCTCGGCGCCGTCCACGGCGACCGCGCGGCCTTCCTCCTGAACCGCCTCGCCTCGGCGAGCGGCTCAGGCCGCTGCGCGAAGTTCGACGGCCCCTACCAGGCGCTCTACCTGAAGCCCGGGCAGACCGAGCGCGTCTCGATCCCGTTCTTCGGCTCCGCCGTGACCTACCGCGTCGGACTCGTCCGCGTGCACGGGCGCGTCGCGACCTCGGCCGCCGCCGCGAGCCACGCGAACCGCAGCGTCTCGAAGAGCGGCCACGCGCTGCTCGGCCGCTACGGCCTCCTCGGCTCGCTGCACTTCTCCGGCGCGCACGGCGTCCTGCCGGCGCCGAAGAACACGCACGCCTGCGGCTGAGCCGGGCTCGCGCGCCCGCCGCGGTCGCCTGGTCAAGTCAGCGGCACTGCGGCTAGCCGACCACGTGCGGGCGCAGCAGCTCCGTCCAGGACTGCACCTTCTGCTGGTACTCGGCCGGGCAGGTCCGGAGCCTGTCCTTCCCGATGATGTTCAGCCTGGCGAGGGCCTGGTAGGCCTGCCGGGTCGAGCCGGCCACCCAGCAGACGATGCTGTCCGCTCGCTGCGCGTCGAGCGAGTGCTGGTCCCAGTAGTCGGAGGGCGCGAGCTTGCGCTGCCCGGCCGACATGGCGTGGAAGAACTTCGCGGCGTCGAACGCGTACTCGTCACCGCCGTTGACGAACTGGATGAAGAACACCGCGGCGAGCGAGTCGGCGGCGTCCTCCTCCTTGCCAAGCACGGGAAGGTTGAACAGCCGGATGAACGCGTGGCCGAACTCGTGCGCGAGCACGAACCCGTCGACCGCCGCGAGCTCCTTGCCGAACTCGGACTGGTTGGTGCGCAGCTCCGGGAAGTTGCGCTTCAGGATGCTCGCGATGTACTGGACGAATTGGTAGGACAGCGTGATCGTGCGGGTCGAGGGGTCCCAGTTGGGCCCGACGAACTGGTTGACCGCGTGGATCGTGATGTCCGCCGGCAGCTTGAACGAGTGCGTGAAGCCCTTCGCGACGCCGTCGGTGCCGCCGAGGCGCAGGATCTGCAGCGCCTGGGCGTTGGCGGCGTCGGACGGCGGGTCGTAGACGACGCTGATCTTCCCGGTCGTCTCCGAGCCGGCCGCGCTCGCGCCTGAGCCGGCGCACTCCGTGAGCCCGAGCCGCACCGCGGCCGGGTGCGAGGTCCGCTGCTCATACGCCGAGAGGGCCTGGAGGTCCTGCTGGCCGGAAGTGTCCTTGGCATGGGCCTTGCTGTCGGCACTACGGACCAGCGCAAGCTGGTGCGACAGGTCGGCCAGGTAGGCGTCGAACTGGGCCTTCACGCTCGAGGCGGGCTTCAGGGCCTTCAGCGACTCCACGCCCGACTGCTCGAGCCGCACGACCTCGTCGAGGTAGGCGGCCGCGGAGACGGCGTTGGTCGTGAAGTCGGCCGGGGCAGGGATCCTGTCGACCGCCGCGGTGGACTTCGCGCAGATCGCGTTCGCCTTCGCGGCCAGCTCGTCCTTGCTCAGACCCGACGAGCCGCCGCACCCCGCGATCGCGACGGCCACGACCACCACGAATCCCACCCTCGATCGCCGCCCCGACACCGGTCCCCCCTAGGTTGATCCCGGAGGAGAACCTAGCCTGAACGCGAGCGGCCGCGCAAGGACGCCGGGGGCATTGACACCGCCGCCGATGATGCCTAACCTTCATCCATACATGCCTGTATGGATCAGCGTCCACGCATGAGGCTCCCGAACACCGCGCACACCTCCCGGCCGTGGCGGATCCACGAGCTCACCGCCGATTTCCACCTCGAGGACGTGTGGGCGCTGCCGACACCAGGGAGACCGGACGAGTTCCGTCGGCTCGTGCGGATGATCGCCTCGGGCGACCCGTCGCGAGGCTCCTCCCGCCCCGTCCGCACGCTCTGGGCGATCCGGTGGAAGGTCGGGGAGCTGCTGGGTTGGGACGGCCCGGACGCCGGCGTCGGCTCCAGAGTGCCGACGCTTCGCGACCGGTTGCCGGTCGATCTGCGCGGTGGCCCAGCCGGGCCGGACTTCGACGGGCTCCCCTTCGCCTCGCTGTACCTGCTCGCCGACGAGTGGGCGGCGGAGATCGCCAACCGGACCGTTCACGGGGTCATCCACATCGGCTGGGTCCCGGACCAGACGGGCGGCTACCGCGGCCAGATGGCAGTCCTGGTGAAGCGAAACGGGCTGCTCGGGACCGCGTACATGGCGGCGATCACGCCGTTCCGGCACCTGATCGTGTACCCGCCGATGTTGCGACAGATCGAGCGGGTCTGGCGGGCGCGCGCCAGCGAGCCGATACCAGCGCAGGCCTGATGGTGGATTCCAAGGCCACGCCGCGCGGAGTCCGCCAGGTCGCGTTGCCGCCGGCCGCGCGAACGCTCAGCACGCTTTCCCACATCGACTACGAGGACGCCTTCCTCGTCGAAACCGGTTCGTCTCAGAGCCGGACGGGCGAGGAGTGGGCCCGGGCGATCCTCGAAGACGCTCCGACCGTCATCCGAAGACAGCTCCGATGGGGGTGGTTCGCTCTCGGCCTGAAGCTCGGATCGACTGGGTCTGGCCGATTCGTCCTCGGCTGGGAGGTATTGCGCACCACACCGGACTTCGCCCTCCTTGCTGCCAGCTCCCGCCTCGGGATGCCGGCCGAACTGCTCTTCGAACGCGGGCAGGACACGCTCCTCGTCGCCACCTTCGTGGAACAGCAAAACCCCATCGCACGCGCGATGTGGGCCGCAGTCGCGCCACGACATCGACGGGTCGTGCCGTACCTCCTCGAGCGGGGCGCCCGCTCGTAGCTCTACGGGCTGGTCTTCTCACGGGTTCCACGGAGTGGTTTACTCGGTCGCGAGCGTGAGCCGGGTCGCACGAACTTCAGCCTGATGAGGATCCACGGGATGCGTCCGGGTGCGGTGGACGATCTCGGGGAGTTCATCAGGGCTGCCCGCGGCGCCGTCGACGCTGACCTGCTGCTGCGCGGAGGCCGCGTGGTGAACGGGTTCACGCACGAGATCGTGGAGACCGCGGTCGCCGTGCGCGGCGACCGCATCGTCGGGCTTGGCGACCTGGCGGCGCGCGAGGTCATCGATCTCGATGGCCGGTACGTCTGTCCGGGGCTGATCGACGCGCACGTTCACATCGAGATCTCGATGCTGCCGCCGCATCGGTTCGCCGATGCGGTCCTGCCGCACGGTGTTACGTCGGTTGTGTGCGATCCGCACGAGATTGCGAACGTCCTGGGCGTCCAGGGGGTCCGCTACATGCTCGACGTCAGCGAGGGACTGGATCTGTCGGTGTTCGCGATGGCCCCGTCGTGCGTACCGACGTCGTCGATGGAGACGTCCGGCGCGGCGCTCGGCGCGGAGGACCTCGTCGCGCTCCGGGATCACCCGCGCGTGCTCGGCCTGGCGGAGATGATGAACTTCCCGGGAGTCCTGGCCGGTAGCGGCGACGTGCTGGACAAGCTGCGCACGTTTGCCGGGCGACCGTTGGACGGGCATGTCCCGGGGCTGACCGGTCCGGACCTCCAGGCGTACGCCGGTACCGGTATCTCGAGCGATCACGAGTCGGTTACGGCGGAGGAGGCGCGCGAGAAGCTGCGGCTGGGCATGACCGTGTTCCTGCGTGAGGCGTCCAACGCCCGGAACCTGATCGATCTGTTGCCGGCTGTGGACGAACACACCGCTCGCCGGTGCGCGTTCGCGACGGATGACCGGGTACCCGGCGAGCTGCTGCGGGACGGATCGATCGACTCGCTCGTGCGTCTCGCCATTCGCGGCGGTCTCGATCCGGTCACCGCGATCACCATGGCGACGCTCAATCCGGCCGAGCACTACGGACTGCGCGACCGCGGGGCCGTGGCGCCCGGG
>JAOPZQ010000282.1 GCA_025964075.1 Solirubrobacterales bacterium
GCTACCTCGGGCCCAACGGCGCGGGGAAGACGACGTCGCTGCGGATGATGCTCGGCCTGATCGCGGCGACCGAGGGCACGGTGCGGCTGTTCGGCAAGGACCCGGCGCTGAGCGTCAAGGCGCTCGACGGCGTCGCCGGCTTCGTCGAGGCGCCGCAGTTCTACCCCTACTTGAGCGGGCGCGAGAACCTGCGCCTCCTCGCCGCCTACGACGGCGGCGACGCCCGCGATCGCATCGAACCCGCGCTCGCCACGGTCGAGCTGACGGATCGCGGAAGGGACAGGGTCGGTGGCTACTCGCACGGCATGCGCCAGCGCCTGGGCATCGCCGCCGCGCTGCTCCGCGACCCGAAGCTCCTGCTCCTCGACGAGCCGGCGACCGGCCTCGACCCGGCGGGCATGCGCGACATGCGCATCCTCATCCGCCGGCTCGCCGACGAGGGCATGACGGTGCTGCTCTCGAGCCATCTCCTCGCCGAGGTCGAGGAGCTGTGCAACCGCGTGGCGATCGTCCGCAGCGGCCGGATCGTCTACGAGGGCCACATCGCCGATCTCAAGCGGACGGCGGCCACCTCCTACCGCCTGTCGACGACCGACGACGCGCGCGCCGTCGAGGTGTGCCGCGCCCAGCGCGGCATCGACGACGTGCGCCGCAAGGGGGAGGAGCTCCGGTTCTCCGCCGCGGAGGACGCGGTCGCGGGCCTGTCGCTGGCGCTCGTCGAGGCCGGCGCCCTGATCCGCGTGCTGGCGCCGGAGACCGTGACGCTCGAGGACCTGTTCTTCTCGCTGACGGAGGACACCGCGCCCCCGAACGGGCAGGCGCCCAAGCCGGCCTCGGTGACGTCATGAGGCCGACCGTGTGGACCGTCTACCGCTGGGAGCTCCGCAAGCTGCGGTCGCAGAAGCGCACCTATCTCGGGCTCGGAGCGGCGGCCCTCGTGCCGATCATCTTCGTCGTCGCGGTCAGCCTCCAGAACGGGCGTGGCCCCGAGGACGTCGCCTTCGGCCGCTACATCCACGACAGCGGCCTGGCGATCCCGCTCGTGCTGCTGCTGTTCGGCGCCATCTGGATGTTCCCGCTGATCACCGCGCTCGTGGCCGGCGACATCTTCGCCTCCGAGGACCACAACGGCACGCTGAAGACGATCCTCACGCGCTCGCTCGAGCGCGGGCAGCTGTTCCGCGGGAAGGCGCTCGCCGCCGCCACCTACGGCGTCGCCGCGATCGCGCTGAACGGCGCGGTGGCGCTCGTCGCCGGGATCATCGCGTCCGGCTTCAATCCGCTGACGAGCCTGTCGGGCACGCCCGTCTCCGCGGCCCGGGGACTGGGGCTCGTGTGGGCGAGCCTCGCCGTGTACCTGATCCCGATCATGGCGATCGTCTGCATCGGCCTGCTCCTCTCGACGGTCACCCGCAACAGCGCCGCGGCGGTGGTCGGCACGCTGATGGTCTCGCTGCTGATCCAGCTGGTCGGCATCCTGCCGGGTCTCGGCGGCCTCCACCCCTACCTGCTCTCGACCCAGTTCAACGCCTGACAGGGCCTGCTGCGCACCCCGACCGACTGGGCGCCGATCGGCCGGGCCGCCTGGGTCTGCGCGCTGTACGGGCTGCCCGCGCTCGGCGCCGCCTACCTGTCGTTCCTGCGCCGCGACGTCGCCGGTGGCTGACGACGGCAGCGTGCTGGTCGTCGACGACGATCCGCCGCTGCGGAGGATGCTCCAGCGCACGCTGGCGGCCGAGGGGTTCGCGGTCACGCTCGCGCCCGACGGGGCCGCCGCCCTCGTCGCCGTCGAGCGCGCCGTGCCCGACGTGATCGTGCTCGACGTGGCGATGCCGGGGCTCGACGGCGTCGCCGTCTGCCGCCGCCTCCGGGACAAGGGCCTCGCCACGCCGGTGCTGATGCTCACCGCCCGGGACGCCGTGCCGGACCGGGTGATCGGCCTCGACGCCGGGGCGGACGACTACCTCGTGAAGCCGTTCGCGACGGAGGAGCTGATCGCGCGGCTGCGCGCGCTCACCCGGCGCGGATCGTCGCCGGGCAACCGTCTCGCGTTCGGCGACCTCACGCTCGACCTCTCGACGCGCACGGCGATCCGCGCCGGCGAGCCGATTCCGCTGACCGGGCGCGAGGCGGCGCTGCTCACCGTGCTGCTCCGCTCGCCCCGCCAGGTCGTCACCCGCGAGCTCGCGCTCGCCGAGGTGTGGGACGACCACGCGGCCTCGAACGTCGTCGATCGCTACGTGACGCGGCTGCGGCGCAAGCTCGGGGACCCGCCGCTGATCCACACGGTCCGGGGCTCGGGGTTCATGCTTCGGTCGTGAGATCGACGTCGCTCCGCGCCCGGCTCGTGCTCGCCTCGGCGGGCTCGATCCTCCTCGCGGTCGCCGTGTTCGGCATGGCGGCCGCCCTGATCGTCCGCCATGAGCTGCGCGGCTCGCTCGACCGGGCGCTGCGCCAGCGCGCGCAGGACGTCGCCCAGCTGAGCGTCTCCGCCCCCGCGGTCCTCACGAACCCCGGCGCGCTCGAGGCGCCCGTCCGGGGGCGCCAGATGGCCGTCGAGGTGCTCGACGCCCGTGGCCGGATCCGCGCCCGGTCGCTCGCGCTCGGCGCTCAGCTCCTGCCCCAGGACGCGGTCACGCGGGCGGCCCGGGTCGGCGGCCGCTCGGGCTTCGAGGAGATCAGCCTCGGCGGCCATCCGCTGCGCGTCTACGCCGCGCCGATCGCCAACGCCGGCGGGCCGGCGGCGGGCGGCGCCGTGATCGTCGCCGCCGACGTCTCCGACATCGACCACACGACCCGTCACCTCGGCTTCCTGCTCCTCGTGAGCGCGCTCGCGGCGGCGGCGCTCGCGGCCGCGGCCGCGGCGTTCCTCACCCGCCGCGGCCTG
>JAOPZQ010000603.1 GCA_025964075.1 Solirubrobacterales bacterium
GGGTAGGCCGGGGCGGGGCGGTTTGGGCCACCGGCGGGAGCGGACAGCTGCAGTGAGAGACGTTCGACCGGCACGCGCGAAGTCCTTCGCGCGCGGCGACGCAGTCGCCGCGCCCCACGCTCTGCCCCGGGCCCCGGGCCCCCGGCCGACCGCGAACACCTTACGCCCGGCCGCGAATGCCGACCAATGGTCGACCTACTTTTGTCTAGTTTGGGCGGGTTTGGGCTGGTTTGGGCCGGGCGACCTCGTCAGGATCGCCGCATTCGTTCCTTGGTCCCATCTCTCGATCGTTCGTGTTCCGCGCGAGGCCGCGGACGGAGGTGCGTGGATCCCGCAACTCGGCCAGCGCCACGGCGTTCGAGCTCATCGGCCACGGTCTGATGCGTCCTCATGTGAGCGTCATCATCCCGACGCTCAACGAGGAGCAGAACATCGCCTGGGTGCTCGATCGGCTCCCGACCGACGTCGACGAGGTCGTCATCGTCGACGGGCGGTCGACGGATAGCACCATCGAGGCGGCGCTCGCGGTCCGTCCCGACGCTCGCGTGATCCTCGAGCCCCGCCCGGGCAAGGGCGCGGCGCTGCGGGCCGGCTTCCACGCCGCGCGTGGGGACTACGTCGTGATGCTGGACGCCGACGGCAGCATGAATCCCGACGAGATCACCCGCTTCGTGGACGCTCTCCGCGACGGTGCCGAGTTCGTCAAGGGCTCCCGCTTCATGCCCGACGGCGGCACGAGTGACATGACCCTCATCCGCAAGGCCGGCAACGCCGGTCTGCGCGGGCTCGTCAACGTGCTGTACGGATGCCGGTTCACCGACCTCTGCTACGGCTTCTGCGGCTTCCGCCGGGCGGCCCTGGCCGAGCTCGGGCTGAGGTCCGACGGCTTCGAGATCGAGACGGAGATCGTCGTTCGAGCGGTCAAGGCGCAGCTGCGGATCACCGAGGTGCCGAGCTTCGAATCGCCCCGCCGCCACGGGGACTCGAACCTGAACGCGTGGCGCGACGGCCGCCGGGTCCTGCGCACGCTGCTGCACGAGCGCGTCGGCGACGTGGTCGTTGCCGCGCCCCACGTCGGCACGGAGGGCTCTGCTCAGGCGGCGTGGTCCGCGCTGCCGAACGACGCACTGGCCGCCGGGGCGGCGGGCGATGAAGCTCGGGCCTGAGCCCGAAGCTCCCACGCGACATCCCGAGAGCGTCTCGGTCGTCATCTGCGCCCACACCACGGATCGCTGGGCGGATCTCATGGGAGCGGTGCGCTCGGTGCAGGAGCAGAGCGCACCGGCGCTGGAGACCATCGTGGTCATCGACCACGAACCTGAGTTGCTCCGCCGCGTGAGACGGGAGCTCTCAGGGGTCATCGCCATACCCAACGACGAGCAGCGCGGCCTCTCGGGGGCCCGCAACAGCGCCGTCCGGCGGGCCGGCGGCTCGATCGTCGCGTTCCTCGACGACGACGCCCGGGCCGACGCGGATTGGCTCGCGCAGCTCTTGCGCGCCTACGCGAACTCCGACGCCCTCGGGGTCGGAGGGACCATCGAGGCCGACTGGCTCCAGGGTCGCCCGGGGTGGTTTCCGCCTGAGTTCGACTGGGTCGTCGGGTGCTCGTATCGTGGGCTCCCCGAGACCACGACGAACGTGCGCAACCTCATCGGCGCCAACATGTCATTCCGCCGGGAGGTCTTCGAGCTCATCGGCGGGTTCAGCCCGGACGTCGGCCGAGTCGGCACCTTGCCGGCCGGCTGCGAGGAGACGGAGTTCTGCATTCGCCTCCGTCAACGGCGGCCCGGGGCCAGGACCGTCCTGGAGCACCGTGCGCGTGTTCGGCACCGGGTTCCGGCCGGGCGCTCCCGGTGGCGCTACTTCCGCCAGCGCTGTTTCGCAGAGGGACGGTCGAAGGCCATCGTGGCACAGCGGCTCGGCGCCGACGACGCGCTGTCGACCGAGCGCTCGTACGTCGCGCGCACGCTTCCGCGAGGCGTCGTGCGGGGCGTGGCGGACGCCGTCCTGCGGCGGGACAGTGCGGGTGCTCAGCGTGCGCTGGCCATCGTCGCCGGGCTCGCCATGACCGCCGCGGGGTACATCGCGGGACGCGTCCGTGCCTCGCCCGGCGGTCGGCTCGCTGCCGGCGCGTGACCTGGACAGGCGTCCGCGCAAGCGTGCGGCGAAGCGTGGCGCGTCTCCTAACATGACCTCCCTGCCATCTGCGACGCACCGACGGTCCGTAATAGGCCGTGCTTCCCGGACGCGGCAGGATCGTGCGCGCGTCGTCGCTCGTCCCGAGCGCGGATCGGCCCTCCCGCTGCTGTCGGCCGGGCTCGCCTTCGCCGTGGGCGCGCGCATCCTGGTCGGCGCCTACGGTCCGGACGTGCTGGCCGGCGATCGGCCGCTGCTGTTCTGGTTCGGGCTCGTCTGCTGCGTCGCGGCGGTCGGAGCGCACGGGCTGCGACGCGGCACGCGCTCGTGGGAGCGACTCGGCGGACTCGCGGCGCTGGGGGCGGTCATGTACCTCCCGTACTACCTCCGCAGCCCGGCTCACGCGCTGTTCAGCGACGACCTGTACCACCGTCAGGTCGTGCAGCAGATCAACGAGCTCGGGACGACGAGCGTCCACCCGACGCTGTACCCGATCCCCGGCGAGTTTCCGGGACTCGAGCAGGCGACGCTCGCGCTCCACAGCCTGACGGGCCTCGGGCTGGGCACGGTCGAGCGGCTCGTGCCGCTGGCCGCGCACATCTCGATGCCCCTGGTGGCCTACGTGCTGGCCCGGGGCCTGGGGCTACCGTCGCGGACGGCCTTCCTGGCGGCGTTGATCTTCGTCGGCAACAAGGCCTTCTTCTTCTTTCACTCGGCGTTCGCCTACGAGACCCTCGGGATGCTGCTGGTGATGACGACGCTCGCACTCGTCGCGCACGCCGCACGCGATCGATCGCCGCTGAGGCACTACGCCGTCCCGGTCCTCGTCGCGCTGTCCGCCACCGTGATCACGCACCACGTCAGCTCGTATCTCCTGATCGTGTGCCTGACCCTGATCGCCGGCTTCGCGGTCGTGACGCGGTCGCAGCACCGCCGGATCGCCGTCGCGGTGCCCGCCATCACCGTGGGGCTGGCGGCCGCGTGGCTGCTGCTGCAGGCCACGACGGCGAGCACGTATCTATCGACCGGGATCCATGCGCGGCTCACCACGATCGTCAACGCCATTACGAACGAGGGCTCGGGCACGCGCAAGCTCTTCGCGCATTCGACCCTCCCGCCCTCCGAGCGTCTGCTCGGCTACGTCGCGGTCCTCACGGTCCTCGTGCTCTGCGTGCTCGGCGCCTACGCCGTGTTCCGCCTGCGCCACCGTCGCCGCCTCGGGCCGCTGACCTATGCCTTCCTCGTCTTCGGGCCGCTGCTCTGGGTCGCGAGCGCGCCGTTGATCGTGACGCCCGGGGCCGAGCTGGCCTATCGCTCCTGGCCGTTCCTGTTTCTCGGAGTGAGCGTATTCGGCGCGGTCGCGCTGCGCTGGGTCGAGCAGCGGATCAAGCACCACGGCCCGGTCCTGGCTCACGGCGTCATGATCGGGGTCGTGACGCTCGTCATCGCCGGCGGTGTCGTCATCGGCGACAACGAGGCGGGCCGGTTCCCGCGCCCCGCTGAGACCGCCGCGGGGCCGGAGTCCGTCACCGGCGACTCGATCGCCGCCGCCCAGTGGTTCGAGCGACGCGCGGGTCGCTACAACCGGTTCGTCGCCGACAACGGCAGCCAGCTGGTCTTTGCGACGTCCGGCTTCCAGGAGGCGCTCGGGTACGGCAACTGGCTGCCCTTCGTCGCGCCGTCGACGCCGAAGATCTCAGGCCGGCTTCGCGACCTCGGGGTCAAGTACGTCGTGATCGACCGGCGCGTCACCGAGCTGCCGCCGCGCTACGGGTACTACTTCGGGCAGGAGGAGCTCTACTCCGCGGGCCTTGCGTTCTCCGGCCGCGTATTCCCCCGCAGGCTGATCGACCGATTCGACGACGTGCCGACGCTCGACCGCATCTATGACAACGGCAACATCGTCATCTACGGCCCGACGAAGGCGGGTGCCTGATCGTGCCCGGGGTCTCCGTTGCCGTGCTCGGCCCGGACGGCGCCGGGAAGACCACGCTCGTGTCCGCCCTGCCGGGCGCCCTCGGCGGTGACCCGCTGGTGGTCTACATGGGCGTCAACCGCGACAGCCAGACGCACGCGCTCCCCACGATGCGCTGGGCGCAGCGCTGGGTCCCGCCCGTTCCGGTCCTCGCGCCGACCACGCCGGCGCCGGGCGCGGCCACGGGAGCGCGACCGCGGCCGCTGGTCCGGCTGCGTCGCATCGTCACGCGGTTCCATCTCCTGCTCGACCAGGCCTATCGCGTCGGCGTCGGCATGCGCGCTCGGCGACGAGGCCGGACCGTGATCTTCGATCGCTACCTCTACGACGGCGAGGTCGACGCGGCCGTCGAGGGCCGCGACCGCCGCCAGCAGCAGGTCCTGCGCTGGATCCGCCGGCGGTTTCCGGCCCCGGACCTCGTGGTGGTGCTCGACGCCCCCGGCCACGTGCTCTTCGCCCGCAAGGGCGAGCACGACGTCGAGCGGCTCGACCGCCTGCGCCGGGCCTACGCCGACATCGCCAGAGACGTCCCCGCCTTCGCGGTGATCGACGTTCGCCAGGACGCCGCGGCGGTGCTGTCCGCTGCCGTAGCCGCGATCGAGGCCCGCCGCCGTGAGCGTCGCTAGCCCCCCGCTGAGCCAGGTCGAGTCCCCGCGGCTCGGCAAGCACTTCCGCGGCTCGAACCTGGTGCTCGCCGCCAGTGCGATCGGCGCGGTCCTCGAGCTCGGCTCCCAGGTCATGGCGGTGCGACACCTGAGCACCCCGGCCTTCGGCGCGTTCGCGTTCGCGCTCGCGGTCGCGCTCTTCCTGCAGGGCGTGGCGCAGTTCGGGATGCCGCTGGCGGTATCGCGCTTCGCGCCGATGCTCCGGGAGGCCGATGACGAGGGCGGCGTCATGGGCGTGGTCGCAATCGCGATCGGCGTGGCGCTCGGCCTGGGCGCGATCCTCGCCGTCCTGGTGATGGCGTTCGCCCTGCTGGCGCCGGCCAGCATCCTGAGCCCTGCTTCCGCGCACGCGCTGAGGATCCTGGCGCTGATGATCCCCCTGGAGGCGGTCATCGCGGTGGCGACCAGCGTCTTCGCCGTGTTCGGGCGCACCCGGGCGATCATCGTCCGCGGCTCGCTGGTCACCCCGGGGCTGAAGTGCGCGGCGACCGCCTTGGTGCTCCTGGCGGGCGGCGACGTGACCGCGCTGGCCGCCGGCTACCTCGCCTCGTCGGCGATCGGCGCCCTGCTGGCGTGCTGGCTCGTGGTGGGGATCCTCCGGGACACCGGCCTGGTCGCCCGAGTGCGCGGTCCGCGGCGGTGGCCGACCCGCGACCTCCTGCCGTTCGCGGCCGTGGCGCTCACCACGACGCTCGTGTGGAGCGTCCTCGAGATGTCCGACGCGATCCTCCTGGGCTTCCTGCGGGGGCCCGACGACGTCGCCGAGATGCGAGCGATCACTCCCCTCATGCGCGGGCACACGCTGATCTCCGCAGCATTCATCGTGTTCTTCACTCCGCTGGCCGCGACCTACCTCGCCCGGGCGGACGCCGGGGGAATGCAGGAGCTGTACGTGAGAACCTCGGCGTGGCTGGCGGCGCTGGCGTTTCCCCTGCTCCTCATGACCTCGGCCTTCGCCGGCGTCCTCGTCGACACGCTCTACGGGGCACGGTACGCGGGCTCGGGCACCGTCCTGCTGATCCTCTCGATCGGCTACTTCGTGCAGACCGCGAGCGGCTTCAACGGCCAGACGCTCAAGATCCACGGGCTCCTCCGTTTCACCATGGCCGTCGACGCGTGCGCGATGATCGTCAACCTCGGAGTCAACGTGCTGCTGATCCCGAAGTACGGGGCGACCGGCGCGGCCATCGGAACGACGTCGACCCTGCTCGCCCACAACACGCTCAAGCAGATCGGGATGCGCCGCTTCACCGGGGTCCATCTGGCCGACCGCGGGTTCCTGCGCCTGCTCGGCGTGGGAGCGGCGCTGGTCGGTTGCGTCGTCCTCGTCGATCGGCTCGCCGCTCCCACGCTGCCCGTCGCGCTCGTGATCACCGCGGTCGCCACGGCGGTGCTCATCCGCACGGCCGGGGGTGTCCTGCAGATCCCGGAGTACTTCCCGGCCAGTCGCCGTGTGCCGGTGCTCCGCTGGCTCGTGAGCGACCGAGGTCATGGTTCGTGAGCACCACGGTGCGTCACGCCGTCCCGGGAGTGGGGACGGTCGCACTGGTGGACGCCCCGGATCGCCACGTTCGGGCGGTCGTCGCGGCCCTGGGCCCGCCGGCCGGGCCACCCGGCGAGCTCGATGACCTGACCGTCCGATTCGTCGAGCGCCTGCCGACGGGCCCGGGCCTCACGCGTCTCGGCGACGCTGCCGCCTACGACGACGAGCGCTTCTATCTGGTGGGCGACGACGGCGCGCTGGCCGCGGTCGATCTCACCCGCGCCGGCGAGCCGCTGGAGATCGTGTGCGAGCGGCGGCTGCCGCGCGTGCCGCTGGTGCTGCCGCTGCTCGCCGTGCGCCTCGCCGCCACCGACCGCGTGCTGCTGCATGCCGCCTCGTTCCGCTACCGGGGCCGCGGCGTCCTCGTGGCCGGCTGGCAGGGCGGGGGCAAGAGCGAGACCCTGCTGCCGTTCATGGCGCACGGAGCCGAGCACCTCGCCGACGAATGGACGGCGGTCGAGCGCGCCGGCACCATGGTCGGGGTGCGCAGCCACGTCCAGGTCTGGGACTGGCAGCTCCGGCAGCTGCCGGGCCTGCGCCCGTACCTGCCGCTGCGTGCTCGCGCGCAGATGCGCGTCGCCTCGATGGCGCTGGACGCCGCGGGTGCCCGGCGTCTGGGTCCGCTCGGACGCGTCCTGAACCTCCTGCGCCCGGGGCTCAAGCACAACGCGCGGCGCAGCGTCGCGCCCGACGCGCTGTTCGGGGACCGCGCGGGCCATGGCGCGACCACTATCGACGTCGCCCTGCTGGCCGTCGTCGCCGACCGGCCGCAGACGACGATCCGTGCGGTCGCGGCAGGGGACATCGCCGCGCGCATGCCGGCCTCCCTGGTCCACGAGCGTCGCGAGCTCCTCGGCGCCTACGCCATGCACCGCTTCGCGTTCCCCGACCGCAGGAGCGCGATCCTCGAGGCGGGGTTCGAGCCGGAGCGCTCCGTCCTCGAGGCCGCGTTGTCGAACGCCGAGACCTACGTCGTCGAGCATCCGAAGCCGCTGGCCCTCGAGGCGCTCTTCACCGCCGCCGAACCGGTCTGCGCGCCTCGGCGCATGGGCTGATCGCGGCTCAGGCCGCGAGGACGCGAGCGTAGGCCCGCTCGAACCGCGGCACGATCGCGGAAGGGGCGAACGCGGCCGATCGCGTCCGCCCGGCTTCGCCCATCCTGTGGCGTAGGCCCTCGTCGGCGAGCAGGCGGCGCAGGGCGGCGGCCAGAGCGGTGGGATCGCCCGGCGGCGTCAGCAGGCCCGTCTCCCCGTCGACGACGATGTCGGCGAGCCCGCCGGCCGCCGACGCGATCACCGGGCGGCCGGCCTGCATCGCCTCGACGGCCACGAGGCCGAACGGCTCCGCCCAGGCCGACGGCACCAGCCCGATCATGCACCGCTGCCACGCGCCGGCGATCGCCCCCGACGGCCAGTCGTGCAGCACCATTACGCCATCGGGCACGACCGGCATGTCGGGCCACCGTGCGCCGATCAGGGCGAGCGGCGGCGGGTCGTCGAGGCGGCCGTAGGCTTCGAGGAGCACGTCGACGCCCTTGTGCCGTCCGAGCGCACCGACGAACAGCAGGAAGGGCTCGTCGGGCAGTAGCTTCAGGAGGGCGGCATGGCGGGCATCGTCGGGCGGCGGGACCGCCGAGAAGTTGGGGATCACGTCGTGCGGAAGGCCCCGCTCGGCCAGCCGGTTGCCGGTGGCGACCGCCGAGCTGATGGCCAGGTAGCGGTCGACCAGCCGGCTCTCGGCCAAGGCGCACACCCAGTTGGTGCCCGCGACCGTCCAGCCCTTCGCCGTGCCGTAGTGGTCGGCGCTGCACGCCAGGCACTTGCGCGGCCCCGGTCCGGAGCAGATCTCCTGTCGGAGGTCGTACAGCGTCCGCTTGGCGCACGTCTCGCCGTAGTCGTGCAGGCTGACGACGAGACGAGGACCGCGACGGCGCTTGAGCGGCAGAAACGACCGGATGAGCCAGTTGTGGCCATGCACGACATCGGGGCGGAAGTCGGCGATGACCTCACGCAGATGGACGGTCGCCTCCGGATCGGGGAACGGCGGCGCGTAGCGGCGGTCGCTCTCGGCGAACAGCTGCTCCCGACGCTGCATGGTCCCCCCGATCCTGTGGACGCCCACCCCGGCGTCGTCCTCGTGTTCGGGCATGCCGGCCTGGCGCAGCGTGGCCACGGCGACCTCATGCCCGCGGTCGGCCAGCTCCCGGCTGAGCTCGCGGACGACGATCTCGAGGCCGCCGATCAGCGGCCAGTAGAGATCGGTGACCATCAGGATGCGCAGGACCAGGCCTCCACGACGTCGCGATAGATCCGCAGGACGCCGGACGCGCAACCGTCCCATGTGGGCAGGCGCTGGGGGGTGGGGACCATGGGCCGGCGAAGCTGCTGCTCGAGCGCGGCGGCCACGGCCTCCGGGGTGCTGTTCTCCGGGATGCCCTCGGCCACCCCGCGCTCGACGAGCTCGTGCAGGGCCGTGGCATCCGTGACGACGATCGGTCGCCCGAGCACCGCAGCCTCGACCGCCGAGATCCCCTGCGACTCGTAGTCGCTGAGGATCGCGACAACGCTCGCCGAGGCCAGCAACGTGGCCATGCCGACGCGGTCGGCCGGGGGAATGCCCGCGATCTGCACGCGGTCGGCGACGCCGAGCCCCGCGGCTCGGCGGTGCAACTCGGGCTCGTACGGGCCGTTGCCGACGATGCGCAGCCGGGCCTCCGGAACCCGGCTCAGGAGATGGGGCAGCGCCTCGATCACGCGATGGTGGCCCTTGTAGCGCTCGAGCCGGCCGGGCGACACGATCAGCCCGGCGACCGGCGCCGGAAGGACGCTGGGCAGCGTGAGCTCGGCCCCGTTGGGCACGACGTCGATCGAACCGGTCAACCCCGCCACCGATTCGAAGCGCCGCGCCTCGTAGTCCGAGACCGCGATGCGCCGAGCAGCGCCCTCCAGGAGGGGGCGCAGCGTGCGGAGCTGCAGGGTGCGTGCGCGAGTGCGCAAGCCGGAGGAGTGCCCGCCGCTGTGAAACGTCACGACGTAGGGGATCTCGTTGCGCCGCGCGGCCAGCATGGCCAGCGGTGCGACCACGGAGTGATAGCTCTGCACGTGGATCACGTCGGCGCCGGCGCCCGCGATGACCCGCCCGATCGCCGGGGCGACGTACCAGTCCTTCGACCGCGGGTACGCGGGGACCCGCACGATCTCCATGCCTTCCAGCTCCTCTCGCGGCGCGAGCGCACGGCTGACGTCCGTGGTCAGCACGGTCAGCCGCGCTCCGGCGGCGGCCACGCGCCGGCCCACCTCGAAGACGTGCGTCTCGACCCCTCCCGCCTGCGGGAAGAACCGAGGCGTCACCATGAGCACCTGCGGCAACGGCGACGCGCTCACTACGGGCAGGCGATGCGCAGCGTGCTCGTGCGCCCCGGAACACCGTCGCCGCTCAGGCTGGCGACCACCTCGTCGCCGCAGCGGGCGACGAGCGCCTCCTGCACCGACCCCTGACCGTGGGGGCGGATCGTCAACGTCCGGCGCAGGGATGTGAACTGGCCTGGCAGCACCGAGATGTCCAGGCGCGGCCGGATCGCCCGCGGCTGGCTGTTGATGGTGGTGAAGGCCACCCGGACGCGAACCCCTCCGGCGATGGGCGTCGCCTGCTGCAGCTTGCCCGTCAGCGCGACGAAGGGGGTCGCCGCACGCGCCGCATCGTCGACGCGGACGATCTGCTGCACGGTCGACGCGCCCATGGCCAGGATGGCGATCGCCAGCCCGCCGGCCATCGCCGTGCGCGGCGTCAGTCGCAGGCGCCTCGCCGCGAGCGGGGGCACCGCGGTCCGGCGGACCATCGCGACCATCGCCGTGCGCGGCGTCAGTCGCAAGCTCTCCGCCGCCGGCCACCGCACCGCGACCGGCGGCAACACGGTTCGGCGGACGATGGCGACGAGCAGGCACGCGAGCGAGATGGCGCAGACCACGAGCGTCAGCGACAGCGTGGTGAGCTTGAGGCCGGCCAGCGTGAGCACGGTGCCGGAGAGCGCGCAGATTGCCAGGCTCAAGGGCACCGTCAGCGCCGCCGCATGGCCGCTGCCGAGCCTCTGTCCCACGGTGGCCCGGAGCAGGAGCGAGCCGGGGGCGACCAGCCCGATGAGCAGGCCGAGAGGGGCCCGCACGGGTCCGATGTCGGGTCCCGCCGCGCCGACGATCACGACCGCCATCAGCGCCAGGTAGGCGAGCACGACCACCAGTGAGGGCGCAAGCCTACGGGCCGGGAGCGAAGCGGCATCGTCGTGCATACGCGCCGGGTCGACCCCGTCGGTCACCGGGCAGAGGGTACGACGATCGGCACGCGGCTTCAAACCCAGGCGTCTAGGAGTGGACGCACCGTCGGCGCACCTCCGGTCGGAGGGCTCTGCCGCTTGCGAGCGCCACGGGCGTCATAAGCTGCGCGCGGTGAACGGCGAAGTCGGCGGCCCCGAGAACGCACCGCAATCCGTCCTGGTAGTGGGCAGGACCCTCCACGAGCCCTTCAACGAGGGCACGCGCGTGGTCGGGCGCAACATCGCACTGTCGGCGGCGCGTAGCGGGCACCATGCGCAGATCATCTCGCTGTCGGAGGCCGGCTACGCCGACGCCACCGACGTCGCCGGCGTGCCGTTGCATCACGTGGTGCGTCGCCCGACGCGCTCGCCGCTGGGCGACTACCGGGCGATTCCGGCGTTGGCCGCCGCCGTGCGCGGCGCCGCGGCAGCGGGTCCGGTGAACCGCATCCACCTGATCGGTGTCCCGCTGATGCTGGCGGGCGCGGTTCGCCGCCACGGCAGGACGATCGTCAACCACGTGGTGCTGCACGCCGCGGAGACCGGCCTGCCGGCGACCGACCGCCTGCGCGAGATGCTCGGGTGGCGCCTGGCGGACCGCTGGATCGACGGGCATGCCGCGACCTCGGAGACCGTCCGCGCCGCGCTGGAGCGCGACGGGTGGAACGGCGCCAAGCTCTCCGTGCTCGAGCCCGCGATCGACACCGATCGCTTCTTCCGGCACAGCGCCGAGGCGAACGCGCCCGGCACGTTGCGGATCCTCTACGTCGGCAACATCGCGCCTGAGCGCTTTCCGGCGGCCGACGTCGTGCGGATGCTCGAAGACGTGGCCACGCGCTCGTCGCTGCGCCTGCAGCTCGACGTCTTCGCACCGATCACGTTTCGCCCCGACAACGCGCAGTGGGCGGCACAGTTCCCGCGGTCGGAGACCGTGCAGGTGAGCGTCCACCTCGAGGACCTCACCGAGCAACGCAAGGTCGAGGTGTACTCGGGCGCGGACGTCGCCCTCTACCCCTTCACTCGGCCGGTCGCCGTCGAGCCGCCGCTCACCGTCCTGGAGACGATGGCGTGCGGGACGGTGCCCATCGTCACGGCGCCCGCCAATCGCTCGACGATAGTCGAGGACGGCCGCACCGGGCTCACGTGCCCGGACCGAGAGGCGCTCGGGACGGCGCTCGAGCGGTTCGTCGGCCTCTCGGCCGCCGAGCGTGCGGACATGGGCCGCGCCGCGCGGGACGCCGTCGTGCGCCGGTTCGGCTTCGGCTCGATCGCGAGCAACATCGAGCTGTTGTGGCGCTCTCTGGATCCGGCGGGTGGCCGCATGCGCCGGCGTCGCTGACCGCGGACAACTGGCCATCCGGGTGGGGCGTTTCGCCCACCGTTCAGGCCCGAAGTTCTACGGTTGCCGGAACGTGTTTGAACGAGTTCGACTCGGCGGACGTCTCACGGGGAACCGAAGGCCCAGCGGCGTCGGGCCCGCGCTCGTCGGGCTCCTCCTGATCGCGGCGATCTACGTCGCGGCGCCCAACGCCTCGCTCGCGGCGAGCGCCGTCGGACCCCTGTTGACCGGCCCTCCCAGCATCTCGGGGTCGACGGTCGTCGGGCAGACGCTCACCGCGACCGCGCCGACGACGGGTGGCCCGCGCGTCGTCGTCTCCTACGCGTGGCAGCGCTGCGGTGCGGCCGGCGCGAATTGCGCCGCCATCACAGGCGCCACGGGCTCGACGCACCAGCTCACGAGCGCCGACGCCGGTGCGACCATCGTCGTCCAGGTCATGGCGACCGACGGCACGGCGGCCAACAACAGCTCCGGCAGCTCGGATGCCGTGGGCCCCGTCACGTCGCCGCCGCCACCAGCGACGCCGGCGACGATCGGTCAGGTGACGATCAGCGGCTCGGCGGTCGTCGGACAGACGCTGACGGCCGCCGCGACGGTGGCGGGCGATCCGCCGATCGCCGTGGCCTACCAGTGGTCGCGCTGCGACACCGGCGGCAACGGCTGCGCCCCGATCGGCGGCGCCACGGCGTCGACCTACGGCGTGACGGCCGATGACGGCGGCCACACGCTCAAGGTCACCGCGACCGCGTCGAACGGCACACCCCCCGCGGCCACCCAGACCTCCGCGGCGACGAGCGTCGTGCCGATGCCCGTCGCCGTCACCCAGGTGACGATCACCGGCTCGCCGATCCCGGGCCAGCTCCTCACGGCCAGCGCCACGGCCACCGGGGTCCCGGCGCCGACCTCGATCACCTACCACTGGCGGCGTTGCGACGCCTCGGGGAACGCCTGTTCGGACATCCCAGGCGCGACCGCCGCCGGCTACACGGTGGGGGCCGCGGACGCCGGCCGCACCCTGGTCGCCGTCGCGACCGCGACCAACGGCACGACGACCGGCACGGGGACGTCAGCCCCCACCGGCATGGTCACGACGTCTCCGACGGTGACCAACGCGGCCGTCAGCGGGGTCACGACGGTCGGGCAGACCCTGCAGGCGGATGCCACCGTCGGCGGCAGCCCGGCGCCGACCGTGACGTATCAGTGGCAGCGCTGCGCGTCCGGCGGCTCGGGGTGCCAGGACATCGCCCGCGCCACCGGGGCGCAATACGCGCTGGCGACGGCGGACGTAGGAAGCACCATGCGCGTGCGGATCACGGCCAGCAACGGCACCGCCCCTGACGCCACCGGCCTGTCAGCGCCGACCGCCGCGATCCAGGCGGCCGCCACTGCCAGCCCTGCGGTGGACACGTCGGGCTCGGGAGCGCCGAGCCCGGTCGGCGCAGTGACGAGCAACGGCCGCCTGCGCGTGCTGACGCCCTTCCCCGTCGTTCGCATGCGCGGCCGGCTGCTCAGCCGCGGCGCCAACGTGACGATGTTCAAGGTCACGGGTCCCGTGGGGGTCCGCGTCGTCATCAGCTGCACAGGGCGCGGCTGCCCGCGCAAGCGCGTGTCGTTCGTCGCCCGGCAGGCAGCGACACGCGTCCGCGCCTTCCAGGGGTTCCTCCGCGCCGGCGTGCATCTCACCGTCCGCGTGTCGCGTCGAGGCTACGTCGGGAAGATCACGACGTTCGTGATCCACGCCAACGCTGCACCGGCCCGCACGGATCGGTGCACGGCGCCGACCAGCGGCAAGATCATCAGGTGCACGGCATGAAGTCTCGCTGGTACCTCCTGCCGCTCGTGCAGATCGTCTTCGTGCTCGGCTTCCTGCTCGCCCCGCACGGGGGCGGTGGCAAGTCGGCGGCTTCCCAGGTCAAGCTCGCCGACAGCCCGGTCAGCGGTGGCGACTGGTCGCTCGGGGCGGTCCACGGCCTGCCCGTCCTCCACGGGCCCTCGGTCGCCGACGTGCAGCGGGCCCGGCGCGCGCAAGCGCTTGCCGCCCGC
>JAOPZQ010000619.1 GCA_025964075.1 Solirubrobacterales bacterium
CGCTCGCGGCTCGTCCTTTGCGAGAGCCGGTGTCACGGCGTCAGCGTTCTCGCATCCACCCGGAAGCAGCAGCGGGCTCAGCGTCCCGCGGGAACGTGTCCCAGCATGGGCAGCGCGGCGATGAGCGGGCGGCGGCGGTTGTCCGCCGCCGCCCGCTTCAGGCATCGCCAGACGCGTCAGTGTGCGAGCGCGTGCCGTGCCAGGAGATCGTGCTGGAGGACGAAGTCGGCGATGTCGTGCCCGAGGTCCTCGCCCGCGACTTGGTCGGTGCGGGTGTGGTTTCCGTTGTAGATGCGGCTGACGCTCGCCTCCTCGGCCGCTTCGGAGAAGCTGACGAACGGCCGCTCGATGCCCGGCAGGGCGGGCGACGTCACGGTGAATGGGACGTCGTTTCCGTAGATCGCCGCCAGCACTGTCGCTCCGGCGGCGCTGATCGTGCCGTGTGCGCCGGGGTATGCCGGATCCGCTGCCGTTGCCGAGAGCGGTGTCCAGTTCGGGTCGGCTGCGGTGTCGGGGTTGCCGTCGGTGTCTGCGGTGCGGATCGCCGTCACGGGGCGCCACAGTCGGTAGGTGTACTTCGCGTCGTAGAAGGCGATCACCGAGTCCGCGAACGTGAGGTTCAGGGCTGCGAACGTGCGGGCGGCCTGCGACAGCGTGCTGTGGCGCTCGAGCGCGGCGCTCTGGGCGATGCGGTTCCAGGTCGCCCAGATCGGCGGGTTCCAGAACAGGCCGATCTGCGTCTGGTCCGGCGTTCGCGTCGAGCCCTGCGCCGCGCCGAGGGTCTTGACCTCGTTGACCGCGGCGGCGTACTTCGGGCTCGTGAGCGCCGGAGGGGGCGGGGGCTGGTACTGGTCGGCGTGGCGAAGCGCGAACGGCTTCACGAATCGCCAGTGGGTGAACACGGGCTGGGCGAATATCGGCGGCGTGAGCTGGTAGTCGCCGGGATTGGTGCCGGGTTGGAAGGGGATGAGCGGGGCGCTCGAGCCGTCGTTTGCCCGCTGCGCCAGGATCTGGCGTGCGACGAGCGCGCCGATCCGGATGCCCTTGGCCTTGTGGTGGCCGGATGGCACGTGCGCCACCAGTCCGGCGTATTCCTGGTCGATCGAGGGCTGGAGCCCGGGGTAGAGCTCGACGAGCGTGTCGTGCGCAGCGGTGTCCGCCGCCGCGGCGAGCGACGCGCGCCCCGGGCCGTGGATGGTCGTGAGGTAGGGCGCCGCGCTGTGGTCGATCGAGACGATCGCGTCGTAGATCGCGGCGTGCATGATCGCCAGCTCGTAGGTGGGCTGGACGGTGGCAGGCTGGCTGCCCGGTGTGGCCTGAATGCCGAGCAGGAACTGGTTCCATTCGACAACGAGGTTTGGGGTCGAGCTCGACGCGTGCGCACCGGTCGCCACCGCGCGGCTCGTGGCGGGCAGCGCTGCCGCCATAACGGCGACGGCAAGCAGAAGGGCTACTACGGCACGTTTCACGATGCGTCCTCCGAGGGTCGTGCAGGGTGGATGGGCCGGGAGCGGCACGCGCGTGGTGATCCAACGAAACGCGCGCCGCCCAGCCGGCGGGAGCGGGGAACAACGTAGTGCCATAGTACTACGCACCGTCGTAGATCTCAACCGGGACCCATCGAGCGCGTGGAGGTCTTGGGCTGTGTCGGCTGGTCCGAGTCGGCGCGGTCTAGGCGCCGGACACGGCGGACGCCCGCCGCGGCGACCGGCGGTGGAAGGCGTGGGCGCCCAGGACGACAGCGGCTGGCAGTAGCGCGAGCACGAGCATGCATGGCTGCGAGGACAGCACCGGGAGGTTGAAGGTGGCGTGCGCAGCCGCCGCGGCGCTCGCACGCCAGACGAGGACGACGAGGCCGCAGAGCGCCGCGAGCGAAACGGCGATGAGCGCCGACGGAAGTCGCCAGCCCGGCGGGTGCCCGAGCAGCGAGTCGACGCGCTCGTTCGATATCCCGGCTGCCCCCGCCGGGGTGGCGGCATCGAACGCGAGCAGAGCGGCCGCGAGCGGTCCCCGCTCCCCCGCGCTCGCCCGAACGGCGGCCTCGTCGGCCTTCTGCTCGGCGAGCTCCTCGTAGCGCTCTCCGAGCGGGCGCAGAGCGGGCAGGAAGAACAGCGCCTTGGTCAGCAGGCGCCCGCACGCGAACCGGAGCGGGTCGCGGGTCGAGCCGTGGCGGTACTCGTGCGAGAGCACGGCCTCCAGCTCCGCCGCTGAGAGAAGCTCGAGCGCTCCCCGCGAGATGTAGACACTCGGGCGCAAGTACCCGGCGCAGAACGCTTGTGGGGTCGCGTCGTCGATCACGGCCACCCCCGGATGCCCCGGTAGCGGGCCGAGCACCGGGATGCCCCTGGCCAAGCTGCGATCGGCCCGCAGCTGGGTCCACGTGCCGCGCACCATGATCGCCAGCACCACGGCCCCGAGGCCGGCGAGCGCCAGAAGTACCCCGGCGGCGACGTTCACCGCGGGATAGGTGAACTGCTGGCCCGCGATGACGATCTGGTGGGTCCCCCGAGAGGCGCGGTGGACGGAGCCCACCGCCGTTACGACGGCCGCAGTCGTCGCCGCGAGGCCGACGGCGCCGAGCGCAACCTGCGACCGAAAGACGAGCCGGTCGCGGTCCCGCGCGCGGAGGCTGTCAGCTCTTGCGGGCAAGGCGCTGAAGCTGTCGGCGGCGTTCGGGATCGAGCTCGGCCATCTGCCGGGCGAAGTGACCGAGCGCCACCTCGCCGTACTGCTCGACCAGTTCGCTCACTCCGGCCCCAGCCCTGAGGTCGGCGTACTCCTCGCGCGAATGGAGCGGGCGATAGAAGTCGGTCTTGCCCTCGCGCCGACGGGTCAGCAGGCCCTTGCTGTAAAGCCGCCGCATGATCGTCATGTAGGTGGTGTACGCGCGGGGGCTCTTCGTTCGCTTGTTGAGCACATCGTTGATCTCCCGGACCGTGACCTCGTCCTTGCCCGAGTCCCACACACCTCCCATGACCTCCGCCTCGAGCTCGTGCAGGGGAGGCGGGATGTTGGCTTTCACGCTCATTACGACACAGTGTAGTGGATCCGGCGCTCGGCCTGCTAGCGTTGTATCTACGATGCCCCGTAGTAGGTCAACAGACGTTGAGGACACAGGCCGGTCGATCCGTTCCGCCCTCGAGGACGCCGCCGACCAAGCGCGGCTGCGCGGCAGGCTCGTTCGCTGCGCACTGATCGTCCTGGGTGCCGCACTCGGCCTGTTGGGCGTGCTCCTGCTCGGCGGCGCGACGTGAGCACGCTTGCGTCTCGCGTCGGACCGGTCGCGCTGGCGGTCATCGCAGGCTTCCTCGCGCTCCCGGCGCTCGCCGGCGTTCCGCAGCGGCTTGCCGCGGGCTGCGGCCGCTGGATCGCGATCGGAGCGCTCTTCGAGGTGCTCTCCGCCGCCGGTTTTGTCGTTGCGTTCAGCCTCAGCTTCGGCAGCGGGAGCGCCCGGAGGGCGAGCTGCCGGATGGGTCTGCGCGTCCTGGCCCTCGCCACCGTCGTCCCGGGTGGGGCCTTGCTCGGGCCCGCGCTCGGGGCCCGGATCACGGACGGTCGACGTGGTCGCGTCGCGACTCGCGCGCTCGCGTTCATCTTGCTCACGAACATGCCGGATGCGGTGGCGCTCGCCGCCGTCGGCGTCGCCCTGCGGATGCACCTGCTCTCCGGGCCGCGCTCGGCGGGGCTGACGCTCGTGCCCGCCGCGCTTGCCGCCGTACTCCTCATCGGAGTTGCGTCGCTGCCCTTCTGGCTGCGCGCGCGACCGGAGCGCCCGCGGCACACGCTCGGGCGCCGGCTCGCCCGAGCCGGCGACGGGCTGCGTGAAGGAGTGACGGCGGCCCAGGCGCTCCTCGACCCGCGCGACTGGAGGTTGGTCGGCCCGCTCGCCTACTACGCCTTTGACAACGCCGTGCTCTGGGCGGCATTCCGCGCGTTTGGCCACAGCCCTCCGCTCGGGGTCATCGCGATGGCGTACGTGATCGGCCAGCTCGGCAGCCTACTTCCCGTGCCCGGGGGCATCGGAGGCGCCGAGGCGGGCCTGATCGGCACGCTCGTGCTCTACGGGACCGCCGCGGGGCCCGCGACCGCGGCCGTGCTCGTCTACCGAGCGATCACGCTCGCCGTGCCGCTGGCCCTCGGAGCCGGCGCGAGCGTCCGCCGTCGCCGGCCGACCCCCGCGAGCGGCCCGAGCCCGATCGCCGCGCCCGCGGGAAGGATCTACGATGCTCCGTCGTCTTACGGTGTGTAGTTGATAGTTCTGGCGGAGCCGCTGGGCCGCCTCGATCCACACACCACAGGAGCTGCACTCACATGAAACGCTTCATCCCAGTCTTTGTCATCGCCGCGATCGCGGCGCTCGTCATCGCGCTCCCGAGCGGCGGAACCAACAAGACCCACAAGACCGCCCAGCCCGGGGCGCAAACCGGCGCCCAGACCGGCGGCGGCCCTTACGGGGGCGGCCGTGCGGTTGCGGCGCCCCCGACCGCCGCCAACTCGGCCATCGGCATCCGCTCGACTCCGCTCGGGAAGATCCTCGTCGACGCCAAGGGCCGCACCCTCTACCTGTTCGAGGCCGACAAGACCGACATCAGCAACTGCACGGGCCCCTGCCTCAGCATCTGGCCGGCCCTGACCCCGAACGGGACGCCGAAGGCTGACGCCGGAGTCCTCGCCGCCGAGATCGGCACGACCTCGACGACCGGCGGCAAGCGGCAGGTGACCTACAACCACCACCCGCTCTACTACTACGCCGGCGATCAGAAGGCCGGCGACACCACCGGCCAGGGCTTGAAGCAGTTCGGCGCCGAGTGGTACGTGCTCGCCGCGACCGGCATCAAGATCGACAATGGCTAGCCGGGTCGGCAGCGAGCACCCCCGGCCGGCCAGTCCCGGCACGAGATGGGTCCCGCCGTCCGTCAGTCGCGCCACCGTGGCGCGACTGACGCGATATCTGGGCGCGCTGGCACTGCTCGGAGTGGGCGTGGACCACATCGAGCAGTACTACGTCGACTCGTACTCGGTGATTCCCACGATCGGCACGCTCTTCGCGCTGAACTTCGCCTCGGCGACGCTCGTGACGGTGGGTCTCGTGGCGCCCCTCGGCCGGATCGCCGGTCGGTGGGCCGCCCGCGTGCTCGCGCTGCTCGCCGTCGGCGGCATCGGGATCGCGGCCGGCTCGCTCGCGGGGCTCCTCGCCAGCGAGAACGGCGGCCTGTTCGGATTCATGGAGCAGGGCTACCGCGAGGCGATCGTGCTCTCGATCGTGCTCGAGGTCGCGACCATGATCCTGCTCGGCCTGTTCCTGGCCCAGAACGGGCTCGGAGTTCGACCGCGAAACGGGCGAATCAACCCACGCTGATCCCGCGCGCCGGCATCGGGCAGCCGGCGGCCGGCGGCATCATCCTCCTCCGTCGCGAGCGGCCGCGAAACGGGCAACGACCTACTTCACAGGCGTCGAGAAGCGGGCGGGGTAGAGGTACTGGCCGACCCCGTCGAGGTCCTGGCCGGGATCGCGCGCGGAGAAGCGGCGGAGCTCCGAGTTGACCGAGTAGCGCGGCCCGATCCACACCTCGTTGCCGTTGCGGATCTGCGTGTAGAACCGGTCGAGCGGACGGACCGGCGGCCC
>JAOPZQ010000637.1 GCA_025964075.1 Solirubrobacterales bacterium
CGAGGACGCGCGGGCGGCGGCCCATGGCCGCGCGGTCGCCGGGCACGCCGAGGCCACGGTGCGCCTGAGCGACGACGCGGGGCTGATCGCGCTCGCCGAGCCGCGCGAGGGCGCGCTCAAGCCCGTCGTCGGCTTCCGCGGCTAGATCGTCCAGCGGCCGAGCGCCTCGCATGGGTAGCCTTCCGCGCCCATGCGCCTGACCCGTCTGCCCGACGTCGAGCCGCGCCCGCGACGCGTCGCCGTCGGAGAGTTCGACGGCGTCCACCTCGGCCACCGCGAGGTGATCCGAGGGGCCGACACGGTCCTCACGTTCGATCCCCACCCGCGGCAGGTCATCGCGCCCGACGCGGCGCCGAAGCTCCTGACCTCGCTCGAGCGCAAGACCGAGCTGATCGCCGGCCTCGGGGTCGAGGAGCTCGTCGTGATCCCGTTCGACCGCGCCTTCTCCGGCCTCACGGCGGAGGAGTTCGTCGACCGCGTCCTCGTCGAGACGCTGCAGGCGACCGAGGTCTCCGTCGGCGAGAACTTCCGGTTCGGCCATCGCGCCGGGGGAGACGCGGCGCTGCTCGCCGCCGACGACCGGTTCGCGTCCCGGGTCGCGCCGCTCGTCGAGGTCGACGGCGAGATCGTCTCCTCCAGCCACATCCGCGGGCTCGTGGCCGCCGGCGACGTCGACGCCGCCGCGCGGTTCCTCGGGGCCCCGCATCAGCTCCGCGGCCCGGTGGTGAGGGGCGACCGGCGCGGCCGCGAGCTCGGGTTCCCGACGGCCAACCTCGTCCCCGACGAGCGCTACGCGTATCCCGGCCACGGCGTCTACGCGTGCGAGGCCGAAGTCGGCGCGGAGCGCCGGGCGGCGGCGGTCAACGTCGGCGTGCGGCCCACGTTCGTCACCGGCCGCGGGATGCTCGTCGAGGCGTTCCTGCTCGACTTCGACGGCGACATCTACGGGGAGGAGCTGCGGCTCGACTTCCTGCACCGGCTGCGCGGGGAGCGCCGATTCGACACCGTCGAGGCGCTCGTCGACCAGATGACCAAGGACGTCGAGGCGACGAGGGCTGCTACCCTGGCCGGCCGATGACGACGCTCACGCCCCAGCGCAAGCAGGACATCGTGCGCAAGTTCGGCAAGAGCGCGACCGACACGGGCTCCACGGAGGTCCAGGTCGCGCTCCTCACCGAGCGCATCAACGACCTCACCGAGCATCTGCGCGCCCACCGCAAGGACCACCACTCGCGCCGCGGGCTCCTGATGCTCGTCGGCCAGCGCCGGCGGCTCCTCGACTACTACCAGCGCAGCGACCTGGATGGCTACCGCAAGCTGATCCGGGAGCTCGGCCTGCGGCGGTGACGCCCCCGGCCCCCGGGACGCCGGCGCCCGAGTTCTCGCTCGCGCGGGAAGACGGCGGCTCGTTCACGCGCTCGGACCTCGAGGGGAAGACGACGGTGCTCGTCTTCTACCCGTTCGCCTTCTCCCCGGTGTGCACCGACCAGCTGAACCTCTACGAGGAGATGCTGGACGACTTCGCCGCCCAGGGCGCGACGCTGTACGGCGTCTCCTGCGACTCGACCTGGGCGCAGCGCGCGTTCAAGGAGAAGCTCGGCGTGTCGATCGAGCAGCTCTCCGACTTCGAGCCCAAGGGCGCGGCGTGCCGGGCGTTCGGCGTCCTCCACGCGGGCGGCTTCCCGGAGCGGGCGCTCGTGATCGTCGGGCCGGATGGCGTGGTCAAGTGGAGCTACCAGGCCGATTCGCCCAGCGAGCTGCCGGGCGCGAACCTGATCTTCGACGGCCTCCAGGCCGCGGCGTAGGGCCCTGGGCGACCTCGGCAGCGCGCCGGTCCCGCCGCTCTCTCCGTCGGACCACATTCGCGGCGACCCCGGCGCCCCGCTGCTCGTCGTCTACACCGACTTCGAGTGCCCGCGCTGCGCGCTCCTGCACCGGCGCCTCGGCGACCTGTCGGTGCGGCTGTGCGTCCGCCACTTCCCCGTCAAGTCGAAGCACCCGCGCTCCGGCGCCGCCGCCTGCGCCGCCGAGGCCGCCGGGATCCAGGGCGCGTTCTGGGAGATGCACGATGCGCTGTTCGCCGACCAGGGCCGGCTCGAGGACCCGCACCTGTGGGCGCGGGCGGAGCGACTCGGCCTCGACGTCGCGCGCTTCGACGCGGACCGCAGGAGCGAGGCGGTCGTCGAGCGGGTGCGCGAGGAGTTCCGCCGCGGCGTCCGGGCGGGCGTCGGGACGACGCCGACGGTGTTCGCCGGGGGCCGGCGGCACGCCGGGGCGTTGGACGGGCCTGCTCTGCGGGCGCTGTTGGGATGAGGTCTTCGTCAGCCGTCCGTCAGGACCGCCCGACAACGGCGGCCGCGAGGGGGAGGGCGCCGGCGTTGGCGGCGGAATTCACCGCCCTCCCTCGTGGCCGGTCGTAAACACTTCGCGCAACACAAACCGTTGCGCTAACCTCAACCTATGCCCGTCGCCGCCCGCACGAAGGTGGACGCTCTGAGCCACGACCTCGGCTCGCAGCGCCGGCTGGCCGCGGCGCTCGGCGTGAGTCCCGCCCAGGTCAGCCGGTGGCGCCGCGGGCAGGGCATCGATCCCGAGAACGCCGAGCGGCTCGACGTGCTCGAGCTCGTGATGTCGAGCCTGGGCCGGCTCTATCCGCGCGAGGTCGCGGAGCGGTGGCTGTTCGGGCTCAACCCGCAGCTCGGGTTCCGGCGGCCGATCGACGTGATCCGGACGGGTCGGGCCGAGGAGCTGCTGGCCGCCATCCGGGCGGAGCGCGCCGGCTCGTTCGCGTGATCGTCCACCGGGCGTTCGCCTGGGACGAGAGCTCGAAGCCCCGGCAGCGCGGCGGGGCACTGTGGTTCCCGCGGCCGCTCCAGGGCGACGGCCGCCACGACCACCCCGATCACTACGGCTGCCTCTACGTGACCGAGGGCCCGGTGTCGGCGCTCGTCGAGCAGCTCGCCCGGTTCGTCGGCAACGAGCTCGTTCCGGGGATGCTCACGCTCGCCGGGCTGCCGGTCGCGCTGGCGAGCATCGACGTGCCCGACGACGTCGAGATCGTCGACCTCGACGACCCCGCGGTGCTCGAGCGCGAGGGATTGCGGCCGTCCCACGTGGCGACGCGCCAGCGGACGCGCACGCAAGCCGACGCGCTCGCTCTCTTCACGGCCCATCCCGACGTGGGCGGTCTCCGGTGGTGGTCGACCTTCGAGGCCTCGTGGCCCAACATGACCCTGTTCGACCGCGCCGCGCGGCGGTTGCGGGTCCGTGGCGTCGAACGGCTCACGGTGGATTCCGAGGCGGTCGAGGCCGCTCGGGATTTCCTCGGGATGACGTGACGATCGCTACGCTGTGTCGGTTCGGAACCAACGAAGAAACGAAGAGACCCGCCGACCGAAGGGCGGGGACGAGAAGGGAACCAACATATGTCTGACGCCGTGAAGCGGGTCTCCGTGGAGATCTCCGGGTCCGAGATCTCGTTCGAGACCGGCAAGATGGCCAAGCAGGCCTCCGGCGCTGTTGTCGTCCGCCAGGGCGACACGATGGTGCTCTGCACCGCCACCGCGGGCAATCTCCGCGATGTCGACTTCCTCCCGCTGACGGTGGATGTCGAGGAGCGCATGTACGCGGCCGGGAAGATCCCCGGCTCGTTCTTCAAGCGCGAGGGTCGTTCCGGCGAGAAGGGCACGCTGACCGCGCGCATGATCGACCGCCCGATCCGCCCGCTCTTCCCCAAGGGCTGGAGCTACGAGACGCAGCTGGTCGCGATCCCGCTGTCGATCGACCACGTCCACCCCTACGACATCCTCGCGATGAACGGCGCCTCGGCGGCGCTGCAGATCTCGAACATCCCCGTCCCGACTCCGGTCGGCGCGGTGCGCATCGGGAAGATCGACGGCAACTTCGTCATCAACCCGAGCGAGGAGGCTCTCGCCGAGGGTCTGTCCGAGCTCGACCTCGTGGTCGCCGGGACCGACGAGGCGATCCTCATGGTCGAGGCCGGCGCGAACGAGATCCCCGAGGCGGAGATCCTCGACGCGCTCGACATCGCCCATGGCGAGATCAAGAAGCTCTGCGCCCTCCAGGTGCAGCTGCGCGAGCAGGCCGGCAAGGAGAAGACCCCGGTCGTCGCTCCGCGCGCCGACGTGGACCTGGTCGCTCAGATCCAGGGCTCGCACGGCGCGGCGCTCGACGCCGCCACGCAGGTCGAGGACAAGCTCGAGCGCCAGGACGCCACGAAGGCGGTCGAGGAGCAGATCCTCGCCCACTACGCCGGCGACCCGGAGGCGGAGACGTTCGCCGAGTTCCGCGCCCGCGCGCAGCTCGCGTTCGACTACCTCGAGAAGCAGGTCATCCGCGAGCGGATCGCCGTCCACAAGAAGCGCCCGGACGGCCGCGGCGCGGACGAGATCCGGCCGATCACGATCGAGGCCGGCGTCCTGCCGCGCACCCACGGCTCCGCGCTGTTCACGCGCGGCCAGACGCAGGCGCTGTCGGTCGTGGCGCTGGGCACGCTCCGCGAGGAGATGCGCCTGGACACGCTCGGTCTCGAGACCTCCAAGCGGTACTTCCACCACTACAACTTCCCGCCGTTCTCGGTCGGGGAGGCGGGCTTCATGCGCGGCCCGAAGCGCCGCGACATCGGCCACGGCGCGCTCGCCGAGCGGGCGCTCGTCCCGATGATCCCGTCGCAGGAGACCTTCCCCTACGTGATCCGGATCGTCTCCGACATCCTCGAGTCGAACGGCTCGAGCTCGATGGCGTCGGTCTGCGGCTCGTCGCTGTCGCTGATGGACGCGGGCGTGCCGATCGAGCGTCCGGTGGCGGGCATCGCCATGGGCCTGATCAAGGAGGGCGACGACTACATCGTCCTGTCCGACATCGCCGGCGTGGAGGACCACCTCGGCGACATGGACTTCAAGGTCGCCGGCACCGAGCGCGGGATCACCGCGCTGCAGATGGACATCAAGATCACGGGCGTCACGTTCGACATCCTGCGCGACGCGCTGGCGCAGGCGAAGGTCGGCCGTGAGTTCATCCTCGGGAAGATGGCCGAGGTCATCGACGCCCCGCGGGCCGAGCTCTCGCCCAACGCGCCGCGGATCACCACGGTGCAGATCGACCCGGAGAAGATCGGCCTGCTCATCGGCAAGGGCGGCGAGACCATCCGCGCCCTGCAGGAGGAGTACGAGTCCCAGATCGACGTGAACGACGAGGGCCAGGTCCTGGTCTACGCCGCCAACGGCGAGAAGGGCGACGCGCTCGCCGAGCGCATCCGGACGATGACCAAGGAGGTCGAGGTCGGCGACACGTACGCCGGCAAGGTCGTGAAGACGACGACCTTCGGCGCGTTCGTCGAGCTCGCCAAGGGCACCGACGGCCTGCTCCACATCTCCAACATCGCCCCGGGCGAGCGCCCGGCGACGGTCGAGGAGGTCCTCAACAAGGGCGACGAGCTGAACGTGCGCGTGGTCGAGGTCGACCGCGAGCGCGGGCGGATCGGCCTGCGCCTCGCCGACGACCCGGAGATCGCCGGCAAGTCGGCCGAGGACCTCGTCGGCGTCGGCACCGGCGACCGCGGGCCGCGCCGCGAGGGCGGCGGCGAG
>JAOPZQ010000642.1 GCA_025964075.1 Solirubrobacterales bacterium
TGCTCGAGGGGGACGCGCACGTCATCCGCAACGCCGGCGGGGTAGTGACCGACGACGAGATCCGCTCGCTCGCGATCTCCCAGCGCCTGCTCGGCACCCGGGAGATCGTCCTCATCCACCACACCGACTGCGGGATGCTCACGTTCACCGACGACGCCTTCAAGCGGTCGATCCAGCAGGAGACGGGCATCAAGCCCGAGTGGGCCGCCGAGGCGTTCCCAGACGTGGACGAGGACGTGCGGCAGTCGGTCGCCCGGATCCAGGCGAGCCCGTTCATCCCGCACAAGGACTCGGTTCGCGGCTTCGTCTACGACGTCGAGACCGGGCGCCTGCGCGAGATCGTCTGAGCCGTTGCCGCGGCGGAGACCGCCCCGTCGGGGTTGGAAGGTGGCCCCCGACGAGGCGGCCGGGTGGTGGGTCAGGCGGGGGCGCCTGCGCCCTGCTCGCTCTGCTCGGTCGCCCCTTCGCCGGGCCGGGACTCCTGCGCCGTGCCTTCGATCGTCGGGCTTCCCGCCGCCGTGCCCTCCTTGATCTCGATCTTGCGCGGCTTCATCGTCTCGGGCTTGGGGATGCGGAGCCTCAGCACGCCGTCGGCCATGGACGCCTCGATCGACTCGGGGTCGAGCCCGCGGGGGACGCGGATGCTGCGCTCGAAGCGGCCGAACGTGCGCTCGATGCGCCTGGGTCCGGCGCTCCCGTCCTCCTCGCGGTAGGGAACCTGCCGCTCGCCGCGAACGGTGAGCACCTCGTTGTCGAGGTCGATCTCCAGGTTGTCCCGGTTCACGCCCGGGACGTCCATGTAGATCGTCACGCCGTCATCGTCGACGAGGACGTCGGCCGGCGGCACGTAGGTGTTGATCCCGCCCTCCTGGGCGAGGAAGCGGTTGAGGTCGCGGAGCCACGGCGCGATCGGCTCCATGAGGATCGCCATAGTCGTCTCCTTGGGATTGTCGTCGGTTCTACTCGGGCTTCACGTCGATGCGTCGCGGCCGCGCCTGCGCGGCCTTCGGCACGCGAACCGTGAGCACGCCGTCCTTGAGCTTCGCCTCGACTGCGTCGGCGTTCAGCTCGTTCGGCAGGGCGACGCGGTACTCGAACGCTCCCACGCGCCGCGTCCTGCGCCTGAGGATGCCGGCGCGCTCGCGTTCCTTGATCTCGCCGGTGATCATCACCTCGGATTCGCGGACCTCGACGTTGACGTCCTCGCGGCGGACCCCCGGCAGCTCGGCCTCGATGATCCACGCGTCGTCCGTCTCCTCGACGTCGACGGGCGGAGACCAGGCCTGGCCGTCGCCGGCTCCGGTCCAGACGCTCTCGAACAGGCGCCCCAGCTGCTCCTGCAGCTCGTCGAGCTCGTTCATCGGCTGAGAGCGGCGCGCAGGCAGCGAGGCACGCTCACGTTGTCGGGTCGGTAGGGCCATCGGTGCTCCTCTCAGTGCATTAAGGCTCTCTTCGCGAGGTAGCGCGCGGGAGTGGAGCCCCAACTCGGGGGCCGCAGAAAGCTCGCAAATAGCGGCTTTTTCGCGGCCGGCGCGACCGAGGAGCACGGACTGATGACGCTCCACCTTGCCGGCGGCGACCGCCCCACGCTGGTCTACCCCAAGCCCGACCACACCCCCGCCGACTACACGATCCTCAACTTCCCGGTGGACGACATCGATCAGGCGATCGACGAGCTCACCGCGCGCGGCGTGCGGTTCGAGCGCTACGACGGCATCGCCCAGGACGAGCGCGGAGTCATGCGCGAGGGCGGCCCGTACATCGCCTGGTTCAAGGACCCGGCGGGGAACGTGCTGTCGGTCCTCCAGGAGCGCTAGCTCGTATCGTTCGGGCGCGGTACCACCCTGTGAGCGCCACGCCCGCGACCATCGCGTTCTTCCCGGAGGGCGCCTTCGGCCCGACGAACAACTGCGTCGGGATCGGCGACGTCCTCCGGCGCCGCGGGCACCGCGTCGTCTTCGTCGTCGAGGAGTCCTTCGCCGGGACGCTGGAAGCGCGGGGCTTCGAGGAGCGGCTCATCCGCCTCACGCCGGCGGCCGAGGTGGAGGAGGCGCCGGGGCAGTTCTGGAAGGACTACATCCGGGAGACGGCGCCCCTCTTCCGCCGGCCGACGATCGAGCAGCTGGAGGGGTTCGTCGCCCCGACGTTCCAGGCGCTGATCGACGGCGCCAAGCACGTCGACGATCGCCTGCGCGAGATCTTCGCCGAGCTCCGGCCGGACATCGTCGTCGAGGACAACGTCGTGGCCTTTCCGGCGCTCCACGCCTCGGGACGCCCGTGGGTCCGGATCCTCTCCTGCAACCCCGCGGAGCTCAAGGATCCCGACGTCCCGCCCCCGTTCTCCGGGCTGCCGCAGGCCGACCGCGACGACTGGGAGAGCTACTGGGCTGCCTACCGCGCGGCGCTCGGTCCGTTGCACGCCGAGTTCGACGAGTTCTGCCGCGAGCGTGGCGCGCCGCCGTTGCCCCCGGACGACTTCATCCACGAGAGCTCGTGGCTCAACCTCTACCTCTATCCCGCCGAGGCCGACTACCCGCGCGCCCGGCCCCTCGGCGAGCGGTGGCACAACCTCGAGGCGAGCGTGCGCACGACGGACGCGGCGTGGACGCTCCCCGAGCCGCTGGCTGCCGGCGAGGATCCGCTCGTCTACCTGAGCCTCGGCTCGCTCGGGTCCGCCGACGTCGAGCTGATGCGCCGACTCGTCGCGACGCTCGCCCGCGCGCCCTATCGGGTGATCGTCTCCAAGGGACCGCAAGCGGCAGAGATCGAGCTGGCCCCGAACATGGTCGGCGACGAGTTCCTGCCGCAGACGTCGATCCTGCCGCTCGTCGACGTCGTCATCACGCACGGCGGCAACAACACGGTCACGGAGGCGTTGTGGTTCGGCAAGCCGATGGTCGTCCTGCCGCTGTTCTGGGACCAGTACGACAACGCCCAGCGGATGCGGGAAACGGGGCTCGGAGTACGGCTCGACACCTACGGACACGAGCCGGCCGAGCTGACGGCGGCGATCGAGCGGCAGCTCGGCGACCGCGCGCTGGCGGGACGCCTCGCGGCCATCTCGCGCCGGCTGCAGTCGGCGCCGGGGACGCTGCGCGCCGCCGATCTGATCGAACGGGTGCTGCAACCTCGCTGAAGCTCAGAAGTCGCGCCGCCCGGGGAGCTGCGCCATGCGCTCCGGCCGCGTGAGCTCGTAGAGCGCGAGGCGCTGCGGCGCCGGCGTCACGAGCTCCACCGCCTCCCCGGGAGGGATCTCGAACCGCGCGGCGACCTCGACGCCCCGCTCCCGCAGCGCCGCGACCGCCTGCTCGAGGTCGGCCACGCGATGGACGAGCACGGGCGCATCGCCCCCGAGGTGCTGGGCGAGCAGCAACGCGGGTGGGTCCGGGCTCAGGCGCACCATCGCCACCCGGGTGCCGAACCGCTCGATCGCGAACACGAGCTCCGCGCCCAGCCGCTCGGTGTAGTGCGCGACGTCGGCGGCGACGTCGCGGCTCGGCAGGTAGACGTAGTCGAGCTGGTCGAACACGGAGCCGTGGACATTAGATCTCGCGTGCGACCTCGACCTCGCCGGTGCGATCGAGGTGGTGCCACCGCAGGCGCACGCCGAGCATGGCGCTGATCGCAGACTCGATCACCACCAGGTACATGAGCTGGCGGTAGACCAGCTGCTGAACGGGGATGGCCCACAGTGGACGCAGCGACTCGTGGTCGAGCCTGAACGCGTAGGCGGCGAGGAGGATCTGGAGGACGTTGAAGCCGCCCCAGTACGCGATCACCGGCACGGGGTCGAGGAACACGAGGCCGTACACCGCGAAGACGTCGATCAGCGGCGCGAGCATCGGCAGCAAGATCTGGAAGAGGACCAGATACGGGATGCCGCGCCGGCCGATGCGCTGCTCGCCGGGGCGCCAGATCGCGGCCCTGTGCTTCCAGACGGCTTGCATCGTCCCGTAGGACCAGCGGTACCGCTGGCGCCAGAGAGCTCGGAGCGTGGAGGGCGCCTCGGTCCACGCGCGAGCGTGCTCGACGTAGACGACCCGCCAGCCGGCCCGGCCGAGCGCGAGCGTGACGTCGGTGTCCTCGGCGAGCGTCGCCGCCGACAGCCCGCCCACGTCGGCCAGCGCCTCGCGCCGGAACGCGCCGATCGCGCCGGGGATCGTCGGCATGCAGCGCAGCGTGTCGTAGAGGCGCCGGTCGAGGTTGAAGCCCATGACGTACTCGATGTGCTGCCAACGGCCGAGGAGGCCCCGCCGGTTTCCGACCTTCGTGTTGCCGGAGGCGGCGCCCACGCCGGGGTCCTCCATCGGCGCGACGAGCCGCGACAGCGTCTCGGGCTCGAAGACCGTGTCGGCGTCGACCATCACGATCACCTCGTTGCCGGCGGCCGCGATCCCGCGATTGAGCGCGGCCGGCTTGCCGGCGTTGGCCTGGCGGATGAGATGCACGCCCGGCAACTCGAGGCCATGGACGATGTCCGCGGTTTCGTCCTCGGAGCCATCGTCCACGACGATCACCTCGACCTCGGGATGCGTCGTGGTCACCAGCGAGCGCACCGCCCGCTCGATTCCGACCGCCTCGTTGTAGGCGGGGACGACGACGGAGATCGAGGGACGGAACGTCGGATCGTGGAGCTGGCGGCGTGCCGCGCGGGCGTGACGTCGGGCCAACACGACGACGAAGATCGCGCGCAGGATCATCAGCGCCGCGATCGGGATCAGCACGATCGTCAAGGCGGTGGTCACGAACCGCGCGACGGCGAGCGTCTGGACGAGCAGCCAACCGCGGCTCTCCTGTGACCAGCTGGCGCGGATCTCCGTGCTCGCCCGACCGAGCCCGGCCAGCGCCGACACCGTCACGAACCGGAACCCCCGTGCGCGCAGCCGGGCGATCAGGCGCGGCAGGGCGGCGAGTGTCTCGGAACGGTCGCCGCCCGCGTCGTGCATCAGCACGATCCCTCCCTGCCTCCCGGGGGGTGTCGCATTGCGGACGATCGCGGAGACGCCGGGACGCTCCCAGTCGCGGGCGTCGTAGTCGCTGAGGGCGATCAGATACCCGTCCTCGGCGAGTCCGAGGTAGGCGCGGTACTGGGCCGGCGTCACGGCCACGGGCGAGGCGGCGTAGGGCGGTCGCAGGAGGTGCGTGCGGGTACCGACGATCCCGGCGAGCGCGCTCTCGGTCAGTCCGACCTGGAGGGAGCGCTCCCAACCGGGCAGCGACGCCAGGTCCGCGTGCGTGAAGGTGTGGTCACCGAGCTCGAATCCGTCGTCGTGGAGCATGCGCACGATGCTCGGATAGCGCACCGCCTGGCTGCCGACGACGAAGAAGGCGGCGGGTACGTGCAGGCGGCGCAGCACGGCGGCGATCTTCGGCGTCCACCGGGCGCTCGGCCCGTCGTCGAACGTCAGCGCGATCCTGCGTCCGGGCGCCGGCTGACGCGACACCAGGCGACCGTGGACGGCGGTGAGGATCGGCCGCGATCCCGCGAGCGGGGCGGTCCGCGAGCGCGTCGTCGGCGTGGCGCTGGCGCCGATCGTGCGCACCGTCACGCCCTGCACGAACAGCAGGACGAGCAGCGTCGTCAGGCAGAAGCCCAGCAGGGACCAGTGCGCGGGCGGGCGGCGAATCCGTCGCCGCATCTCCGCCGCGCGCGCCGCGGTCACGACACGCCGGACGGGCACCCCGACGACTCAGACGGACGCCGGGGGAAGGGTCCCGGCGTGCGCGCGGCCGTGAGCGGCGGCCGGTGTGCCCGGGGCGCTGCCCTG
>JAOPZQ010000304.1 GCA_025964075.1 Solirubrobacterales bacterium
GTAGCCGAGCTCGGTCGCGAGCCGGCGCACGCGTTCGCGCGTCGCCACCGAGACGCGGGCGTCGTCGCGGAGCGCGCGGGAGACCGTCGACTGCGCGACGCCGGCGACGCGCGCCACGTCGTGGCTCGTGGTTCTGCGCACGATTGCCCCAGCCTACCCTTGACCGCGGCGTTGCGCATACGTATGTTCTCCCGTCATGACGGCGATTCCCGATGTGCGTTACCGCAAGGCTCCCGGACCCCCGGCGCCCGCGGCGAGCGACGAGATCCGGCGGCGGGTGGAGTCGATGCTCGCCGACATCGACGCCGGCGGGCTCGACGCCGTCCGCCGCTGGTCGCGCGAGCTCGACGGCTGGGACCCGGAGAGCTTCGTCCTCACCGCCGCCGACTTCGAGCGCGCCGCCGCCCAGATCGACCCCGAGCTGCGCCGCCACATCGCCTTCGCCCAGGATCAGGTCCGGACGTTCGCCGAGGCGCAGCGCCGCACGCTCGCCGACCTCCGCACCGAGCCGATCCCGGGCGTCGTCCTCGGCCACACGCACATCCCCGTCGGCTCGGTCGGCGCCTACGTGCCGGGTGGTCGCTACCCGCTGCTCGCCTCGTCGTTCATGACGATCGTCGTCGCGAAGGCGGCCGGCGTGCCCGAGGTCGTGGCGGCCGCCCCGCCCCAGCGCGAGGGCGGGATCCACCCAGCGATGCTCTATGCGATGTGGACCTCGGGCGCCGACACGGTCGTCTGCGTCGGCGGCGTCCAGGCGCTGGCCGCCCTGGCGTTCGGACTGCTCGACGGCGTCGCCCCGGTCGACATGCTCGTGGGCGCGGGCAACGCCTACGTCGCCGAGGCCAAGCGCCAGCTGTTCGGCCGCGTCGGGATCGACCTGCTCGCGGGGCCGACGGAGGTCCTCGTCGTCGCCGACGGCTCTGCGGACCCGCGGCTGGTCGCCGCCGACGTGCTCGGGCAAGCGGAGCACGGGCCGACCTCGCCCGCGGGAGTCATCGCCATCGGCGACGACGTCGCGGCGGCGGTCGAGGCGGCGATCGAGGACCTCCTGCGGACCTGGCCGACCGCGGACGTCGCCGGCCCAGCGTGGCGCGACCACGGCTGGATCGCGATCGTCGCCGACGACGACGAAGCCATCGCGCTCGCCGACGCGGCGGCGAACGAGCACCTCGAGATCCAGGTCGAGGACGGCAAGCTCGAGGGCTACCGCGCGCGGCTGCGCAACTACGGGTCGCTGTTCCTCGGCGCCGAGGCGACTGTGGCCTACGGCGACAAGGGCGTCGGGACGAACCACGTCCTGCCGACCTCGCGCGCCGCGCGCTACACGGGCGGCCTCTGGGTCGGCAAGTTCCTGAAGACGTGCACGTGGCAGCGACTCTCGCCCGAGGGCACCCGCGCGATCGCGCCGACGATCGAGGCGATCTGCGCCGCCGAGCACATGGCCGGCCACGGGCTGACCGCGACGATGCGGCTGGACCGCCTCGGCGCATGACGGCGTGGTCGCTCGAGGGACGCGTCGCCCTCGTGGCCGGGGCCGGCCGGGGCCTCGGCCGAGGCTGCGCGCTCGAGCTCGCGCGCGCCGGCGCCGAGGTGCTGTGCGTGGCCCGCTCGGAGGACGAGCTCGAGGTGGTCGCCGCCGAGATCCGCGCGGACGGCGGCGCCGCCCACGTCCACGCCGCCGACGTCACCGTCGAGTCCGAGGTCGACGGCGTCGTCCGCCACGCCGAGGACCTCGGCGACCTCCGCGTCGCCGTGAGCGCCGCGGGCACCAACTTCCCCGCCGCGTCGCGCGACTACCCGATCGACCGCTGGGACGCGCTGTTCGCGGTCAACGTCCGGGCGACGTTCCTCCTGTGCCGGGGCGTCGGGGACTCGCTGCTGCGCCGCGCCGCCCCCGGCAGCATCGTCACGCTGTCCTCGCAGATGGGCTCGGTCGGCTACCCGGGGCGGGCCGCCTACTGCGCGAGCAAGCATGCGGTCGAGGGCATGACGAAAGCGCTCGCCGTCGAGTGGGCGCGCGAGGGCGTCCGCGTCAACGCGGTCGCCCCGACGTTCGTCGAGACCGCCCTGACCGCGCCGTTCCTCGCGGATCCCGAGTTCCGCGCCGAGGTCCTGGAGCGCCGGCTCCCCACGGGCCGGTTCGCCACGGTCGAGGACGTCGCCCACGCCGTCCGCTACCTCGCGTGCGACGCGTCGGCGAGCGTGACGGGTCATGTCCTGCGCGTCGACGGCGGCTGGACGGCGTGGTGACCGTGTCCGCCGGCGCTACCGTAGGCGGGCCATGCAGCTCGTCGCCGGTCGCCCCAACGTCGAGCTGCGCCGCCGGGGCGACGACGAGCAGATGGTCGTGCTCGCGTTCCCCTACGACGTGCACATCGTCGCCGTCGTGCGCGGGATTCCCCACCGGCGCTTCGACTGGGACACGCGCGAGTGGTCGGCGCCCGCGGACGACTGGGTCGGCGTCCACGTCGCCGATCTGCTCGCGCGGTTCCCCGAGCTCACGGCGAGCCCGGAGGTCGAGACGTGGCTCGCGGCCATCGACCGCCGCTGGGTGGGCCGCGTGCGGACCACGCGGCACGACGGCCGCGGGTGGTGGGTGCTCGAGACCCGCGCCGGCACCGTCCCCGCCGAGCTCCGGCGCGACGCCGTGGAACGCGACGGAACGGTGCTCGTGCCGCTCGTGCAC
>JAOPZQ010000344.1 GCA_025964075.1 Solirubrobacterales bacterium
AGGGGGTCAAGTCTTTCTTGTTGCGCTCCGCGGCAACAAGCAAAGACATTGACCCCCTGGCCGGCGAAACCGCGTCCGATGAGGGATCATTTCGGGCGATCGGCGATCGGTTGTTCGCGCTCGTCGACGAGGCGCGCCTCCTCCGGGTCGACCCGGAGCTTGCCCTGCGGGACGCGGCGCGCCGATTCCGCGACGACATCGGAGACGAATGAGCCAGATCGAGACCGTTCACGCCCGCCAGATCCTCGACTCCCGCGGCAACCCCACCGTCGAGGTCGAGCTGTCGGTGCGTTCGGGAGCCTGGGGGCGGGCCGCCGTTCCCTCCGGCGCCTCGACGGGCGAGTTCGAGGCGACCGAGCTGCGCGACGGCGGCGAGGCCTATCTCGGCAAGGGCGTGGTCAAGGCCGTCGGCAACGTCAACACCGAGATCGCCCGGGCGGTCAGGGGACGCGACGTCGTCGACCAGGCCGGGCTCGACCGGGCGCTGATCGACCTCGACGGCACGCCGAACAAGGCGCGCCTGGGCGCGAACGCCACGCTCGCCGTCTCCCTGGCGGCCGCGCACGCCGCGGCGGCGGAGGAGCGCCAGCCGCTGTGGCGCTACCTCGGCGGCGAGTCCGCGCACATCCTGCCCGTGCCGATGATGAACGTCCTGAACGGCGGCGCGCACGCCGACAACAAGGTCGACTTCCAGGAGTTCATGATCGTGCCGGTCGGCGCCAAGCGCTTCTCGGAGGGACTGCGCATGGGCGTCGAGGTGTTCCACCACCTGAAGAAGACGCTCCACGACAAGGGGCTGGCCACGGCGGTCGGCGACGAGGGCGGCTTCGCCCCGGATCTCGAGTCCAACGAGGCGGCGCTCCAGGTGCTGATGGAAGGCATCAGGGCCGCCGGCTACGAGCCCGGCGAGCAGATCGCGATCGCGCTCGACCCGGCGACGAGCGAGCTCTTCCAGGACGGCTCGTACGTCCTCGAGCACGAGAACCGCACGTTGTCCGCGGAGGAGCTCGCGGACTACTGGGCCGACCTCGCCGGGCGCTATCCGATCCTGTCGATCGAGGACGGCATGGACGAGGAGGACTGGTCGGGCTGGTCGGCGCTCACCGACAAGCTCGGCGAGAAGGTGCAGCTCGTCGGCGACGACCTGTTCGTCACGAGCACCCAGCGCCTGAAGCGCGGGATCGATGCGGGCGTCGCCAACTCGATCCTGATCAAGGTCAACCAGATCGGCACGCTGACCGAGACCCTCCAGGCGATCACGATGGCCAAGGGCGCCGGGTACACGGCGGTCATGTCGCACCGCTCGGGCGAGACCGAGGACGTGACGATCGCCGACCTCGCCGTCGCCACGGGCTGCGGACAGATCAAGACCGGCGCGCCGTCGCGGTCCGATCGGGTCGCCAAGTACAACCAGCTCCTGCGGATCGAGGAGGCCCTGGGCGGGGACGCGGCCTACCTCGGGCGGAGCGCCTTCAAGGCCTGATCATGGTTCTCGCGGCGGTCACGGCCAGCGGCGTCGCGCTCTTCGTCGCGATCCTGGCCACGATCGGCGCGGGCTTGCTGCTCCGCCGCCGCCGGCGGCGCCGGGGGCCGGGGCCGTTCTACTACCTGAACAAGAAGTACATCGAGGACCAGTTCGAGAAGCCGCGGGACGAGTCGGACCTCCTCTAGTGTCCCGATCCGGAGATTTCGCGGCTGTTTCGCGGCGTCTGGACGCGCCTGGAGCCACCCGTCCCGCCACAGGTACGTCTAGTAGCTGTAGGGCGGAACGTGCGGCCCCAGCCACGCCCAGCCACACGCGAAACCGCTCCCGAAATTTCGAACCGCGACACTCGTGACCTACGAGCGCGGACTCCGCGAGGTCGGGAACGGCCTCTACGCCTACTTCCAGCCGGACGGATCGTGGGGCTGGAGCAACGCGGGCCTGGTCGTCGACGGCGAGTCGACGCTGCTCGTCGACACGCTGTTCGACCTGCGCCTGACCGGCGAGATGCTCGCCGAGATGCGCCGCGCCGTGCCCGCGTCCGAGCGGATCGAGACCGTCGTCAACACTCATGCCAACGGCGATCACACGTTCGGGAACCAGCTCGTCGAGGGCGCCCGCATCCTCGCCTCCGAGCGCACCGCGGAGGAGATGGCCGGAGCGCCGCCGGAGCTGCTCGCCGGGCTGCTCGAGCAGGCGCCGAACCTCGGTCGGCTGGGCGAGTACGTCGCGCGCATCTTCGGCCCGTTCGAGTTCCGCGGGATCACGCTGACGCCGCCCGGCGAGACGTTCGCCGGCGAGCTGGCGCTGCGGGTCGGCGGCAAGGAGGTGCGACTGATCGAGGCCGGGCCCGCCCACACGCGCGGCGACACGCTCGTGCACGTGCCGGGCGACCGCGTGCTGTACACCGGCGACATCCTCTTCCACGGCGGCCATCCGATCGCGTGGGCGGGCCCGGTCTCGAACTGGGTCGCCGCGTGCGAGCGGATCCTCGCGATGGACGTCGACGTGATCGTGCCCGGCCACGGTCCGCTCGCCGACAAGGCGGCGGTCCGCGAGCTGCGCGACTACTTCGCCTACCTCGAGTCCGAGGCCCGGGCGCGCCACGCGGCGGGCATGACACCGCTCCAGGCCGCGCGCGACATCGCGCTCGACCGGTGGGCGGCGTGGGGAGATGCCGAGCGCGTCGTGGTCAACGTCGCCACGGTCTACCGCGAGCTCGACGGCGCCGAGCCGAACATGGTCGAGCTGCTCACGCAGATGGCCGAGCTGGATGCGCTCTTGCAGCAGGAAGGAAGAGGCTGACGACGAACGAAGGCGGTAGGGATGGAGCCCGCCGCCCGCACCGCCCGGACCGCCCGTGCCACCCGCGCCGCACCGGCGCGACGTCCGACGCCGCGGACGACCCGCTCCGCCGCCCGCGTGCGCTGGGATCGCATCGCCCGCTGCGCGCTCCTCGTCGTCCTCCTCGGCGTGCTGTTCCTCTACATCGGGCCGGCGCGCACGTATCTGTCGACGTATCGCCACGCACAGGCCGCCCGGGCGCAGGTGGCCGCCCTGGAGCGCCAGAACCACATCCTGAAGGCGGAGCGCCGCGCCCTGCGCAGCCCGCTCGCCGTCGAGCTCGCGGCGCGGCGGCTGGGGATGGTCAAGACCGGCGAGCGGCCGTTCGTGGTGCACGGGCTGCCATCCGGGCGCTGAGGCGCCAACGGGGCCTGGCCCTCTGGCACCCCGCTAGATTGACCTGAGTGTCCTTCGCCACCGCGCGCTTCCAGTGGGAAGAGGGCGCTCGCTACCTGGCGGCGGTGCCGGACGCCGACCGCCGGACCGTCGAGCGCGTGGCCGACCACATCGTCGACGAGCTCCGCCGCCGCCTCGGCGGCCCGTTCTCCGTCGACGAGCTCGTCGAGCTCCACCGGCAGGGCACGGACTGGTGCCTGCAGCTCGCCTACGAGCTGGCGCCCGAGACGCCGGCGGCCTGGGACAGCCGCGTCGCCGACGCCGCCTACCTGCGCTACGCGCGCGAGGCCCACGACTTCGCCGGCGGGCGCCGGCGCGCCGCGCGGGACTAGTCGCGCCGGCGAGCGCCGCGGCTCCGCCCGCGAACGTCATTTTGCCGCCCCTCAGAGGGCGGTAGATCGACGTTCGAGCCTCCGACGGC
>JAOPZQ010000354.1 GCA_025964075.1 Solirubrobacterales bacterium
GTCCGGTGGCCGGATTGGACACGTCGAGCGTGCGAGGGCTCTGCGAGGCGACCCAGCGGCCGCCGACGTAGTTCTGAATCGTGCGCACGCCCGTGGCCGGCGTGGCGGACTGAGTTGCGGTCACTGACTCAGACTTTACTCCGCTCAGCGGTAGCCCCGACTCTCGAGGAGCCGCTTCAGCGCGCGCACGTAGGCGGCGCCGCGCTTCCCCGGCCCGGGCGCGTGGCGCCCGCTGAAGTAGCCGCCGCGCTCGAGCTTCGCGGCGAACCGCAGGCCCGCGGCACAGCGGCCCAGCAGGCACTCGTCGGCCACGTAGGGAGCGACGACGCCGCGCAATTCGCCCTCGCGGAGTCGTTTCTGCTGCGCGATGACCGTCCTCCACTCCCGCCGGTCGGGACGGATCAGCGCGGGGAACCGGCGGCTGACGTCGCGCAGCGCGCGGTGGTCGTAGCGGAGGATCTGGACCGGCGCGCCCGACGCCGCGTAGGCGGTGAACGCGCCGTAGAAGAAGTCGTCCTTGGTGACGATCTCGGGTGCGCCGTCGTGGTCGAGATCCCTGAGCTCGTACCCGGCGTTGCCGAAGTCGTGCGCGAGGCTCTCGTAGCGCGTGCCGTCGTCGCTCAGCCGGAAGAACGGGACGAGGAAGCAGCAGTGGACGCCGCCGCTCGTGAGGTCGACGTAGACCTCGGGCTCGGGGCTTGCCGTCCCGTCGAGGTTCCGGACGTGAACGGCCTTGCCGCCGGACACCGGTCCCGAGCCGGGGCACAGGTCGCACATCGTGCCCAGGTCCCGATCGAGCATCTGGACGCCCGCCCGCACGATCTTCAGATGCACGTTCGCGAACTGGAAGCCGCCGACGGGCGTGTAGGTGAGCGTCGCCGTCACCGCGCCGAGCGACGCGGTCTGCGACTTCGGCGTCGCCGCCTGCGCCGCCGGCACGGCGAGGGCCAGCGCGGCGAGTGCGACGACCGCCGCTCTAGAGCACGTAGACGGCACCCTCTTCGGCCATCTCGACCGGCCCGCCGTACGCGCGCTCGGCCTCGTGGCGGGCCCAGAGGGGATCGAGCTCGTCCGAGATGTGGGTGAGGACGAGGCGCTGGGCGCCCGCCTCGCGGCCGTGCTCTCCGGCCTCGGCCGGCGTCAGGTGACCGCGGACGCCGTTGCGCTCGGGCCGGGGCAGCGTCGCCTCGACCATCAGCAGGTCGGTCCCGCGGGCGAACTCGATCAGGTCGGGCGTCGGCCGCGAGTCCGCGCCGAAGGTGAAGCGGCGACCGCCCGGCGAGGACACCTCCACGGCGTGCGTGCACACGTAGTGGGGAACCTCCTGGAAGCGGACGGTGAGCGGGCCCACCTCGATCGTGTCCGCATACTCGTGGAGCTCGAACGCGTTCTCGATCAGGTCCTCGTTCCCCCAGGCCCCCACGACCCGGCGGAATGTGTCGCGCGCGCCGGCGGGCGCGTAGAGGAAGGGACGCGCCGGGTGGTCCGTGCCGGGCCAGCGGTCGACCGGCACCGGCTGCTGGCGCGGGGCGTAGGTGAGCGCGTAGGCGAAGGGCACGAGGTCGAGGAAGTGGTCGGCGTGGAGGTGGGAGATCACGACCGCGTCGACGTCGACGTAGTCCCGGAAGCGGCGGAGCTTCGAGAACACGCCGTTCCCGCAGTCGAGCACGAGCGCGGTGCCGTCCTCCTCGATCAGGTAGCCGCTGCACGCACCGTCCGCGTCCTGCCACGACGGGCTCTTTCCGAGCACCGTGATCCTCAACCTCGACCCTCCCTCGACTAGTGTCTGACACTCTAAGGCAGGTGAGCCTCGGGCACCTCCACTTGCTGCCCGCGGCCGCGGCGGGCGGCGACCGGTTCGCCAAGGCGCTCCTCGTCCTCGGCGCGCTGCTCGTGCTGGGCGCGCTCCTCTCCGGGCTCGCGCGCCGCTCGTTCCTCTCGCTGACATCGCTGTTCGTGCTCGCCGGCTTCGCGCTCGGCCACGGCGAGCTCGGGTTCCTCCATTTCGACCCGCGGTCGGGCTTCGTCGCCGAGCTCGCGATCGTCGCCCTGGTCGTGATCCTGTTCCGGGACGGGCTCGAGGTCGAGGGCGAGATGATCCAAACGGCCTGGCATCTGCCCGTGCGCAAGCTCGTCCTCGCGATGCCGGTGACGTGCGGGCTGGTCGCCGTCGTCACCCACGTGGTCACCGACCTCACGTGGACCGAGAGCTTCCTCGTCGGCGCGCTGCTCTCTCCCACCGATCCGGTCCTGTCCTCGAGCGTGGTCACGAACCCGCGCGTCCCGCGGCTCGTGCGGCACTCGCTGAACCTCGAGTCGGGCCTGAACGACGGCCTCGCGCTGCCCGCCGTGCTCGCGCTGAGCGCCGCGCTGCGCACGGACGGCGGCCATTTCCACGTCGTCACGTTCGTGCTCCAGGACGTGCTGCTCGGGCTCGTCACCGGGCTCGTCGTCGCGTTCGCGGCGGCCAAGATCGTGCCGCGCGGCCGGCGCCTCGACGAGGTGATGCCCGCGCACCAGAAGTCGCTCTACACCCTCGGCGTGGCGTTCGCCACCTACGGCATCGCGGTGCTCCCGCCGCGCGCGAACGGGCTGATCGCCGTGTACGTCGCGGCGATCCTGTTCGGCACGCTCCGGCCCGACATGCGCGCCTCGTTCGAGCAGCGGGCCGTCGACATCGTCGAGATCGTGAAGCTCGGCGTGTTCGTCGTCTTCGGCTCGCTGCTCTCGCTCGACGCGATGTTCGGCGACGGCTGGGCGGCCGTCGCGATCGTCGCGTTCCTGCTCCTCGTCGCGCGGCCCGTGGCGGTGATCGCGGCGCTGGCGGGCACGCGCCAGTCGTGGGACACGAAGCTGTTCATGGCGTGGTTCGGGCCCAAGGGCGTGGCGACGATGACGTTCTCGCTGCTCGTCCTCGCCGACCGGATCCCCCAGCGCGACCGGATCTTCAACCTCGCCGCACTCGCCGTCTTCGTGTCGATCATCGCCCACGGGGTAACCGACACCATGGGCGTCGACTGGATCGCTAGGCGCGGAGAGCAGCCTGCTCCTGCGCCGTCGGGAACGTCCACGTGACGCGCGTCCGGCGCTCCTCGCGGAACTCGAACCGGGTCTGGCGCGGAGGCGTGAGGCCCTCCGGACCGTTCGGTCTGAAGGTCGCGCAGGGGATGCCGTCCTCGACCGCGCACAAGATGTTGCAGCCGAAAAAGCAGCTCTCGCAAGAAACCTTCACCCGACTTGTCACCATGCTCCCGCTGACCCCTTCGTGGATCGAGATTGCCTCCTAGGACCCCATCCAACCCGGTTCGGCCCGCGGCTGCAACGGCCATTGTCGGAAAACGCAGGAACTTTCGCGAAGTTGCCGATTTGCAGGCCTTTCCCGTATCGCGTTCGGACTCGCGCTGCTATTTACGTAGTTTTCCTGCATGCGCGTCTCGCTCTTCGTGACCTGCCTCGTCGACCTCGTCTACCCGGAGGTGGGTGAGCGGACGGTCGCGCTGCTCGAGCGCCTCGGATGCGAGGTCGACTTCCCCCCCGGCCAGACCTGCTGCGGGCAGCCGGCGTTCAACTCCGGCTACCCCGACGACGCCCGCCGCGTCGCCGAGCGCTTCCTCGTGGCGTTCGGCGAGATCGAAGGCCCGATCGTCGCGCCGTTCGGCTCCTGCGTGCACATGGTCCGCCACCACTACCCGCGGCTGTTCGCGGAGGAGCCCGAGCGCCTCGCGCTCGCCCGCGACCTCGGCGCGCGCACGTTCGACCTGCCCGGGTTCGTGGCGGGGGAGCTCGGCCGGTCGGCGGTCGGCGGCCGCTACCCGGATTGGGCGCCCGGGCGTGAGCCCGTCCCCGTCGCCTACCACCAGGAGTGCCATCTGCTGCGTGGGCTGAACGGCGGCGCGGCGCCGCTGGCGCTCCTCGCCGGCGTCGAGGGCTGCACCGTCGTCGAGCCGGCGCACGGCGACCTCTGCTGCGGGTTCGGCGGCACGTTCTCCGTCAAGCTCCCGGCGGTCTCCGAGGCGATGGCCGACGAGAAGCTCGACCGCGCGCTCGCCGCCGGCGCGCGGGCGATCGTCTCGACCGACGTCGGCTGCCTGATGCACCTCGAGGGGCGCGCGCGGCGGCGCGGCCTGCCGCTTCGCGTGCACCACCTCGTCGACCTCCTCGAGCCGAACGGAGCGCTGTGACCTCCCTCCGCGTCCACCACGCCCCGGCGCACGAGCCCAACCCCGCGGTGACGCCGAACCTCCATGTCGCGGCCGGCCGCTGGGCCATCGGCCGCGCCCGGGCGCGCGAGCTCGTCGACTGGGAGGCCTGGCGGGAGGAGGGCCGGGCGATCCGCACCGACGCGATCGCCCACCTGCCCGAGCTGCTCGAGCGGCTGGAGGAGCGCGTGACCGCGGCCGGCGGCGTCGTTCACCACGCGGCGACCGGCGCCGAGGCGACGCGGCTCGTCGTCGAGCTGTGCCGCGAGCGCGGCGCGACGCGCGTGGTCAAGGCGAAGTCCATGACCACCGAGGAGATCGGCCTGAACGAGGTCCTCGCCGCGGCAGGCATCGAGAGCGTCGAGAGCGACCTCGGCGAGTGGATCCTCCAGCTGCGCGGCGAGCGGCCCTCGCACATCCTCGCCCCGGCGGTGCACCTGAACGCGGTCCAGGTCGCGGAGCTGTTCGCGGAGCGGTCGGGCCGCGCGTTCGATCCCGGCGACACCACCCAGCTCGTCGCCCACGCGCGGGCCGAGCTGCGGCCCGCGTTCCTCGCGGCGGAGGTGGGGATCTCGGGCGTGAACATGGCCGTGGCGGAGACGGGCACGCTGGTCAACGTCGAGTCCGAGGGGAACATCCGCCTGAGCACGGGCCTGCCCCGGACTCACATCGCGATCATGGGCATCGAGAAGGTGGTGCGCGACTGGGAGGGCGCCGCGCACATGATGCAGCTGCTCCCGCTGGCCGCCCACGGGCGCCGCGCCGCGACGTACACGTCGCTCATCACCGGACCCGCCGCTCCCGGCGACGACGGGCCGCGCGAGATGCACCTGATCCTGCTCGACGACGGACGCGCGGCGCTGCGCGGGACCGACTACGAGGAGGCGCTGAACTGCATCCGCTGCGGCGCCTGCCTCTACGCCTGCCCGGTCTACCGCCAGGTCGGCGGCCACGGCTACGGCTCGACGTACAGCGGCCCGATCGGCGCCGTGATCACCCCGGCGCTCGAGGACCTCGAGGGCGACAGCGCGGAGCTCCCCTGGCTCTCGTCGCTGTGCGGCGCCTGCGCCGAGGCGTGCCCGGTGAAGATCCCACTCGACGACCACCTCGTGTACCTGCGCGCCGGCGTGCGGGAGCGCGACCCGAAGCGCGGCGAGGCGGCGCTGTTCGCC